>WQZJ01000101.1 GCA_009780795.1 Methanomassiliicoccaceae archaeon | reverse complement strand
GTATACGGAATCGGCCCCTCCCTTAACTGCTGCGGTGAGAGCCTCAGGTGAACCTACCGGTGCCAATATCTCCATGTCCTACTGTACGTCCATGTTGTAAATATTGATTGTGTAATACTAATTGTAATATTTGACTATTATAAACCCTCTCGAAAATCTTATTCACGATGAACATGAAGCTGCTAAAACAGAAAAAGAACGATGTCACCCGTGAACCGACGGCAAGGTCTGAGGACGGTCTGTTATTCATAGACTGCAGGTCATGCCCGTCACCGTCCTCGTTCGGTGACAGGGAATGCGTGAGATGCGTCTCTGGGATGATGGAACGGAACGGAACGCCTGCAAGACTGATAATGCGCAGGGAATCTGATGTCGAATATCCTGAAAGTGTTATTACAGTGATCAGCGAGATATCCAAGATCGGTTCTCTGACGAAGGCCACATCCTCCGAGAAAGTTCCGGGCAGATGCAAGGATTGCGGTTCCTCGATACCGAAGAACGCGAAGGACATCTGGGATTCGTTCCCGGAACCGAGATTCGACATAATCAGGTTGGAAGCTGAAAGATCGAATCCGAACAAGGACGGATGCGAGGAATGTCTCTGGAAGACCATGGGGTTCATAGACCGTCTAGATACGATGTTCTCTGACCTCAGGAAAAAGGCTGCCAAGAAGGCGTTCCGCCTTACGGAGGTGTGATATGGCAAAAGTTCTGGGGTCGGACAGCGGACCTGCCAAGAGAATAACGGAGGCGTCGTACGAACATCAAGAGATACCTAAGATCGAAGAGATGCAGCAGAACACCAAGATGCTGCCTTTTACGGCGGAACTTGTGGAACAGACGATACAGAACGCCAACGGATCGGTATGGCCCACGGGGGCCGTACAGGAACGCACAATGAGGATACGCGACATCCCTGACATACTGCGGAGCCTGGAGAGGCTCTCTGTGAACGACAGACGTTCGAAGCCCGTCTATTCGGATTGCTGGATGATCGATGGAGAGAGCACAGACGTCATAGAGAAGTATGACATCCCGTTCGGTTCCGTAACGATAAGGAACACCGGTGACGGTCAACCTGAATATTTCCTCAGGCCGTCAGAATACAAGTTCAGCGAACGAACAAACAATATCATCAATACGGTCATTGACCGTATCAGGGATTCATTCCGGTCCTCCGAGAGGATAACTCCCGGTAACATAACCGCAGTTGCGAAGAACATGCTGACCGAACTTTCGAAGGACGTTATGATGACCGCGGAAACGATGGATGAGATGGCGTCCGTCGTACAGCGATACACCATGGGCCTAGGAATATTCGAGATACTGCTCGGTGATCCGAGGCTTGAGGATATATACATCGACGCACCGTGTGAGAAGAATAGGATACACGTCACACTGAACGGCGTGGCCGGATTCAACTCGCACATACGGTGCAGGACGAATCTGATAGTGGACAAGAGGGAAGTTCGTAACCTAATTTCGATATTGAAGAGGGACAGCGGCCTGCCGTTCTGTGAATCCTCGCCGGTGCTGGAGACGGATGTATCCGGATATGATGCAAGAGCCACTGTCGTCGGATATCCGATGAGCCCGAACGGTGACGCTGTCGCCATCAGAAAACACTCCCGAAGCCCGTGGACGCTTACGAAGCTCATCGGTAACGGTACGATGGACCCTATGTCGGCGGGCCTGCTATCATTCCTTGTGGACTCAAGGTGCACGTTCCTGATATGCGGCGCGAGAGGTGCCGGTAAGAGCTCATTGCTGTCTGCGCTGTTATTTGAATTCCCGTTGTCGCAGAGGATATTGACGATAGAGGACACATCCGAACTTCCGACGGAGAAGATGCGCAGGATGGGGTACAAGGTACAATCCATGCTCATAGACGACAGGATGGGCGGTGACGCTGAGAAGAAGGCGGAGGAGGCATTGCGCGTTTCGTTGAGGCTTGGTGAGTCCGCTATAATATTGGGAGAGGTAAGGGGCGAGGAAGCGAAGACACTGTATCAGAGCATGCGCACCGGACGTGCCGGAAGCTCCATCATGGGAACGATACACGGCGATTCGGCGCGCTCTGTCTACGAACGAGTGGTCCATGACATGAAGATATCGCCGGACGCGTTCTCCGCGACGGACATAGTCATAACGATGGGCACCAAGAAACCGAAGGGGAGCATACGTCAGTACCGTCGTTTGAATGAGGTCGCACTGACGTGCGACGAGCACGGAAAGTTCGTCCAGATACCTCCCGGAAAAGATTCGTTGGATGACGATATCTTCGGAACACCGCTGTTCCGCAGGATACTTTCAGCGTCATCCTACTCGGAATGTGAGATAACCGATGAGATAATCGTAAGAGCGGAGATGCGTAGATTCCTTGCCGAAATGGCGGGAACGCACTCGGATGAGTTCTACGGCCCGGAATGGATATGTTTTGCGAACGAACACCTGTCAAAGGCGTTGGCCGACGGCTCTTTCGATAAGACGGAGACGGCGGAGAGTTTCAAGAGATGGTTCGGTAGATACAATGGACTGTGTTGATGTTGTAAAGAGGAAGGGCATCGAGAGGAAGGACCTCCCGGCCGTGTGCGCATGCATCTCGTCCGTTATGTTCCTCGTTCTGATGATAACATTCGGAACGAAGTTCACGATGAACATCGTACCGGTGCTGTGCGCCGTGCCCGTGGCTGCATATGTGCTAACAAGAGAGAAGATCAAAGGACCGAAGGCGGAGGCTGTTATGAACGAATCACCGACGGCGATAGGGATGATGAGACTGATGATAGACGGCGGAAGCTCTTTGGACTCCGTTGTCAGAGAGGTCGCGGTCAACGGTCCGAAGAACATCGCGGAGATGTTCGCAAAGGTCGTATGGGACGTCGACACAAGGGTCACGGCGGACATACGCGATTCCTTGAATCATATGATATCGTCGCTCCCCAAGCCGCTGGCGGCGTTCAAGAGGGGTATGTACCTAATCGTCTCGGCGACGGACGCCAAGGACTCCGCCGAGAGATCGAGGATAACCAAGGACGCCAGCGACACAATGCTTGAGGGTCTGAAGGAGACGGGAGAATCATACAGTTCGAAGCTGAACGCGCCGTGCATGGTGATCTTCGGTCTCGGCGTCATGGTGCCTATGATCCTCGTATCCGTGATCCCGATGCTAACTGTGGGCGGACAGTTCTCATCCGCTTCGCTTGATCCGATAAGCATCGCAGTTATCACGCTACTCCTGATACCGGCGGTCGTGGCAGCCGTGATAATGGTAATAGCCAGCAAGAATCCGTTCTATGTCAGGTCCGATGAAAAGGTGACGCTCAAGGACGTCGTACCACTGATGCTGTGCGCACCGATATTCGTCTCTCTGATGTATATAACGAATGACATTCCGCTGTCGATGGCCGTTTCGGCCATCGCATCCGGCGCTCTGTTGTTCGTTGCTCTTCACCCGAAGATGGCGAAGGAGCGCAAGAAGGTGAAGATAGAGTCGATAATGGGCGATGCATTGTTCGACCTCGGGAACAGACTGTTGTCGGGAGAGAACTTCGAGACCGCTCTCACCGCGTCGTTCAAAGAGAGGAACGACTGTGCCGATCTGGCGGCATCGCTGGAAAGGTGCATGCTGATGTCCCGCGGGGACACGGCGGATGCATTGATGAAGGCGATGAGCCCGTACTCGGAGAGGATGGCGTCACTTTATCGTGATGTGCACAGATCATCGATGAAGGACCTCAGGGACGCCGGAAGGCTGGCGGTAAGCATAGGGCATCAGCTCCAGGACCAGACGGTGGCGATGAACGGCATCCAGAATAAACTGAGAAGCATGCTGGACATGATGACCGGCACATCGGCCGTCTTCGCGCCGCTGATACTCGGGATCAGCATATCGATGCTCGCGCCGCTGATGAAACTCGCCGGAGGGGCGGGCATGTCATTCGCACCGCCGATACTGATCGCGTATCTCATCGAACTTGCGGTGCTGATCTCAGTGCTCACCATGCAACTGAGATGCAGAGGCGGTCTGTTGACGATACTGCACACATTCGGAATGATGATGCCTGTGGCGCTGGTGATATTCCTCGTCTCGTCGAGCATCGTGCTCTGAAGAGGACGATGACATTCAACAGAAGGAGAGAATGGAACGGTGACTTCGCGCACCGTTCCTCGAACCTTTTTTAATCCATTCATGGCTAATGGGAAATCATCGATCCCTTTCTTTTATAGAAATCAGTTCTTCTAATATCTACGTGGCTTTGCGTTGTTTTGACATCT
>WQZJ01000100.1 GCA_009780795.1 Methanomassiliicoccaceae archaeon | reverse complement strand
CGTATTCCGTTACCCTGTCGGGAACGGCATGACGAGCGCACTGTGTGACAAGACGATCCGTCCGACGGATGAGGATATAACGAAGGTGCTGGCGGACAGCAGACCGTTGTGGGACTCCCTGAGGGAACATGTGGCATCCGCATACGGTAAGTACGGGGAGGAATGGAAGTTCTACGGTGCGAAGGCCGGTTGGATATTAGCGGTGTTCAGCGGAAAGAGACGGCTTGCGAACATGATACCGATGAACGGTCATTTCATGGTAGGGTTCACACTCAGCGAAAAGGCGGCGGATGCCGCACGGAGTTCCTCATCGGATGTGGTACGTTCCGTGGTGTCCGATGAGAAGCTGTGCGTATGCGGGTATGAAGCGATGATCGAGATACATACCTCAGAGGACACGGAAGCAGCGAAACAGCTGCTGGAGATAAAGGGAAAAAGCTGATCCGCTGCCGTTATTATTGTCACCTCATAATGGTCGTAAGGATCACAGCAGCTCGAATGTGCTCTTGTTGAATTTCAGCAAACCTTCGTCGCGCATCTTCGATAACTCATTGGACATGGCGCTCCTGTCCACACACAGATAGCGTGCAAGTTCGTCCCTGTCGTAGTTTATCGTGAACCGCTTCGCTGCACCTCTGTGCGCATCGAAGAACGCCATAAGTTTTTCACGGGTCGTGCGCTTGGAGAGTATGTCTATCTTCTGCAGCAGTATGAGGTTCTTTCTTGCAACAAGTTTCAAAAGATTCATTACCAGACGGGAATGGAACTCGCATGCGGACGGACACACGGAGATCACCTTTCGGTAGTCTATGAACAGTATCTCGCTGTCTTCGAACGTCCTGACCGTCACGGGGCTGTGGTCCACACCCGCACATGCGAGCACCTCGCCGAATATCTCCGATACGTTCACCTCTCCCAGGATCGTCGAATTTCCGTCGAGGTCCTCCCTCAGTATCCTGACACCGCCCGAAAGAACGAGACCGACCGTTCTGACGGCGTCCCCTGTCATCAGAACGGTCTCGTTCCGCTTGAAGGCACGGGTCTCGGCACCTATGCATCGAAACATTTTCTCGAAGTCGCTGTATCCTATGCCATCGAACAGTCCGTTGTCCTTCACGGCGGTGAATTCCTTCCTCATTTTCAATTCTCCGTTGTTTTTACAACAATAATATTGTTTTTATAGTATAATAATATTGTTACAATATGGGGGTCCGGTATGCCGAGATACACATCCGACGTCTGCGAACTGAATTTTCATGGTGTGATATGCGGACGTAAGGAGGTGACCGCATGATGACCGGATGCCCCGGTGCAGGGAGCATAAGAGGGACGCCCGCACTGAAGATACGCGATTGCCCGGAATGCGGCGGCGAGATCGAGATATTCTCGATCGACCGCCAAGCGGTATGCGATTGCGGTTTTGTTGTGTACAACGATATTCAGAGCTGTGTGCTCTGGTGCGGACGCGCAAGGGAATGCGTGGGAGAGGAGACATACAGAGAACTTACGGAAAAAAGAACGATAAAGGAGTGAGAGAAATGTTTTGTTATCAATGCGAACAGACCGCCAAGGGCACCGGATGCACGGTGAACGGCGTATGCGGGAAGAAAGCGGATACCGCTATTCTTCAGGATGCGCTGACCGGCGAGCTCATCGGGCTCGCCGGGTCCGGCGGACGGTCTGAGAAGATAGTGAGAATGATCATCGACGGTCTGTTCACGACGCTCACGAACGTGAGCTTCGAGGATGACGCCGTCATAAGGCAAACGGAAGCGGTCAGAAAGGAGAACGCCAAACTGGATTCGCTGCCATTCGATATGAACAAGTTATGGAACGCCGACGAGGACATACGGTCACTTAAATCGCTGTTACTGTTCGGTCTGCGCGGGATGGCCGCGTACGCCCATCACGCCCGCGTCCTCGGAAAGAAGGACGATACTGTGGATGACTTTTTCTACAAGGGGCTGGCGGCCGTCGGCAACAATGCGTCAGCGGACGAATTGTTCCAGCTGCTGATGGAACTCGGTTCCGTGAATTTGAGATGCATGGAGATACTGGACGAAGCGAACACATCCTCATACGGGGACCCGGTCCCGGTAAGAGTGCCGTGTTCCGTTGAACCGGGACCGTTCATCGTCATATCGGGACATGACCTGAACGATCTGAGGCTGCTTCTGGAGCAGACCGAGGGTAAAGGTGTGAACGTCTACACGCACAGTGAGATGCTGCCCGCTCACGGTTACCCGGAATTGAAGAGATTCAAACATCTCAAAGGTAACTTCGGTACCGCGTGGCAGAACCAGCAGTTCGAGTTCGACGGCATACCCGCTCCCGTGCTATTCACAACGAACTGTCTGATGCCGCCTAAACCGAGCTATTCGGACCGCGTGTTCACGAGGTCCGTCGTATCGTATCCGGGGATGACGCACATAGGTGACGACGATCTTACGGCGGTCATAGACAAGGCGATCGAACTGGGCGGCTACAAAGAGAAGCGTGAGATGACCGGTATCAACGGAGGCGACGCAGTTACCACGGGCTTCGCCAGGGCGACGATACTGTCGGCCGCGGGTAAGGTGGTCGAGGCAGTTAGGTCGGGTGCGATAAGACACTTCTTCCTGGTCGGCGGCTGTGACGGTGCCAACCGCGGTCGCAGCTATTACACAGAGTTCGTGAGGAAGGCACCGGAGGACACGATCATACTGACATTGGCCTGCGGTAAGTTCCGGTTCAACGACATGGACATCGGTGAGATCGGAGGATTACCGAGGATCATGGACATGGGTCAGTGCAACGACGCATACGGCGCGATCAAAGTGGCATCGGCGCTGGCGGAGGCGTTCTCATGCTCTGTGAACGACCTTCCGCTGACGATGGTGCTCTCATGGTACGAACAGAAAGCGGTGAGCATACTGCTCACGTTACTTTCACTCGGAGTGAAAGGGATATACATAGGTCCGAGCCTGCCGGCGTTCATATCGCCGAATGTGCTTAACGTACTCGTTGAGAAGTTCGGTCTGACGCCGATATCCTCTCCGGAGGAGGACCTGAGGAAGATATTGAACGTTCCATGAGCTTCGCGGGATGCCCGATGACGCCCGCGATATGCGGGCGGAGGGCGAAGTTTATTTTTAGACGGCTGTCGTTAGCGTATGTGCTATGAACGAGATATGGACGGAAAGGTACAGGCCGAAGAACTTGGACGAGGTCGTCGGACAGAAACATGTGACGGAGAGACTGAAAGCATATGTTTCAGCGGGGAACATGCCGCATCTTCTTCTCACGGGGCCGGCCGGCACCGGGAAGACCACATGCGCCCTGGCGATGGCCAAGGAACTGTTCGGCGGCGGATGGAAAGGTAATTTCATAGAATTGAACGCATCCGACGAGCGCGGGATAGACGTGGTCAGAGGGAAGATCAAGGAGTTCGCCAGGACCGCACCGCTCGGAAACGCGGAGTTCAAGATAATATTCATGGATGAGGCCGATGCGCTCACGTCGGACGCTCAGGCGGCACTCAGGCGGACCATGGAGAAATACTCCAAGATATGTCGTTTCGTTCTGTCATGTAACTACTCGTCCAAGATAATCGATCCGATACAGTCGAGGTGCGCGGTGTTCAGGTTCAGACCGCTCACGTCCGACGATGTTCGCGACTATCTTTCGAGGATAGTCGCCGGCGAGAACGTGAAGATAGACGATGCTGCTCTGGACGGTCTCGTGCACGTTGCCAAGGGCGATCTTCGGAGGGCGGTGAACTCACTCCAGGTGGCGGCGTCCACCGGCAAGAAGATCGACATGGACACGATCTATCAGACGACGGGGATGGCACATCCCGAAGAGGTCATGAAGATGCTTGAAACGGCGCTCGGAGGTAATTTCGCAGCAGCCAGGGACATGCTGGACGACATAATGATATCGTACGGACTGTCGGGACAGGATGTCATCAGACAGATACATTCATCACTGTTCGATATGAGCATACCGGACGCGGACAAAGTGAGACTTGTGGACAAGACAGGCGAGATCGAGTTCCGCATAGTGGAAGGCAGTAATGAACGTATCCAGCTGGAGGCGCTGCTGGCGTATCTGGTGCTGGTCGGCGGTCCGAGGAAATGAATCTTCAGGGCAGACGAGGCACATCAGCGAGCCGATAACTTCGTATCCAGGAAGGCATCGCATTCCTAATATTCCGTAGGGGGGCGTCCCCCTTCAAGGCTAATGGGAAATCATCGATCCCTTTCTTTTATAGAAATCAGTTCTTCTAATATCTACGTGGCTTTGCGTTGTTTTGACATCTCAAAAAGCCCTAAAGGTGCCGTTTCAGATGAGATTGAT
>WQZJ01000099.1 GCA_009780795.1 Methanomassiliicoccaceae archaeon | reverse complement strand
TCGATCTCTTCCTTCTTGGCGACCGCGAACGATGTCATGTCGCCCTTCGCCGCGAGTATTATCTCATCGGCTATGCACTCGAATATCGCCTTCTTGTTGTTGGACGATGCGGCGACGACACCTCTGCTGATGTTGCGCAGCGCTATGTCAAGCCTTCTCTGCGGCGAGACGTCCACCGCCTTGGGGACGGATATGCCTCCGAACTGAAGTCTCGTGACCTCCTCACGGGGCGCCGCGTTCTCAAGACCGTCGACCAGTACCTGGACCGGGTTCTTCTTGGTCTTCGCCGCTATGATGTCGAACGCGTCGGAGACGGCCTTGTATGATTTTAATTTCTTGCCTGTGTACTTCTCGGTCCTCATGACGTTGTTGATGAGCCTCTCGACGATGCTCAGCCTTGATTTTCCGAACCACCTGTTCGCATGCTTTCCGCCTGTGTGCGGGACGTTCGTGGGAGTAAGGTCTATGTACTTCGCCAGGCCGCCGTCCGCCACGACCACTTCGCTCATGTCGTATTTACCGAACAGGAGAACTTTGTTTGATCCTTCCATAAAAATCACCTTACAGGTTTCTCCATCCTTCCCCTGACCATCTCGTTCAGGGCGACGTTGTTTACCTTGATAACTTTGTAACGTACGCCGGGGATGTCTCCGTATGAACGGCCCATCCTTCCGCCGATTCCCTCTACCAGCACCTCATCGTGCTCGTCTATGAAGTTGATCGCACCGTCACCGACCGCGAATGCGGTGATCTGACGGCCGTTCTTGATAAGTTGGATCTTCACGCACTTTCTAATGGCCGAGTTGGGCTGTTTCGCCTCTATGCCCACTTTCTCGAGCACTATGCCGCGTGCCTGCGCCGATCCCTCTAACGGATCGGATTTCTCCCTCAGTTTCAGTACCCTCTTCTTGTATGCTCTGTCCTGCCAGCGGAACTTACGTCTGTCCTCCTTCAGTTTCCTGGCGGTATGTAGACCTCTACCCATATTTTCAACCTCATGCGAAGTAGTTCGCGATTACCGTTATTATATTTAAAGCTTGACGGCTCCTATATTTTAAGGGAGCGCGACCGGCGGAACACCGCTACATTGACGGGCTATAAAATACCTTCGCGAATGTCCGGGGAGGAACAGGCTTATAACAAAAGGGCCATGATATTCAGCGAGGTTCCTCGAAATGAGCGGTATCAGATGTCCTAAATGCGGAGAGGTGTTCAAAGCGGACGGGTCAGGTATGGCCGAGATCGTGAAACAGGTCCGTGACGGTGAGTTCAGGAAGGAGATCGAGGACCGCGAGAACGCATGGAAGGTCGACAAGGAACAATCGATGGCGCTGGCCGCCGAGAGGGCGGAGAGGAACCTTCAGGGCGAGATATCCAAACGGGAGACGGAGAACGCCCAGCTCAGACTTAAGCTGGAGGCGGCCAAGACCGAGGAGAAACTGGCCGTGAACGAAGCCTCTTCTTCCGCGGAGAGGGAACTCGAGACGCTCAGGGGACAGTTGAGGGAGAGGGATGCCGCGCTGCAGGTCGAAGTGGAAAGAAAGGAAGCAGCGATCGCAGAGCTCAGCGAGAGGATGAAGAAACAGGAGCTCGCCGGGCTGCTGGAGACGAAGGAGCAGATATCCGAGATCGAAAGGGAACGTGACCGTCTGAAGGCGGCCGTCGAGGCGGGCGACAAGGACCGGCTGCTCTCGGAGAAGACGCTGAAAGAGAAGTACGAGATAGAGCTCAGGGCCAAGGACGAGCAGATCGCCTACTACCGCGACTACAAGGCGAAACAGTCAACGAAGATGGTGGGCGAGTCGCTGGAGCGGTACTGCGAGAACGAGTTCAACAGGATGCGGGCGGCAGCGTTCAGGAACGCCTATTTCGAGAAGGACAGCGACGTGAGCGGCGGCAGTAAGGGAGATTACATCTACAGGGAGAACGACGCCGACGGTAATGAGATCGTGTCCGTGATGTTCGAAATGAAAAATGAATCCGATGATACGGCGTCCAAAAAGAAGAACGAGGACTTCTTCGACAAACTGAACAGGGACAGGATCGCCAAGAAATGCGAGTACGCCGTCCTCGTCTCACTGCTAGAGATGGACAACGACTTCTATAACACCGGGATAGCCGATGTGTCGCACCGGTATGAGAAGATGTACGTGGTACGGCCGCAGAGCTTCATATCCATCATCACCATCCTAAGGGACAGCGCGATGAGGTCGCTGTCGTACAGGTCCGAACTCGCGCTGGCGAGGGAACAGAACATCGATATTACTCGATTCGAGGATGAGCTGAACGCATTCAAACAGGGCTTCGCCAGGAACTATGAGCTTGCGGGACGAAGATTTCAGGAGGCGGTGGCCGGGATAGACAAGACGATAGCGCAGCTGCAGAAGACCAAGGATGCATTGATATCATCGGAGAACAACCTGCGCCTGGCCAATGAGAAGGCTGACGGCCTGACTGTTAAAAGACTTACGAAGAACAACCCCACGATGAGGGCGAAGTTCGATGACCTCAAAGGACAGGACGAATGATCGCCGACGAGCGACTCGACCCTTCTTGGTTCCTATCCTTCCGCAAAAACGCCGTCCCATCCGAGTGGTAGTCCCGGACGGATTCGAACCGTCGTCGCCGGCTCCAAAGGCCAGCATGATTGACCGCTACACCACGGGACTTCAGCCCCTTTAATCTGGTACCGATTAAATAATCTTCGCAGAAGCTGTCGGATTATGTCATCGAATGCGTCCGCCGGCCGTCTTCGGCAAAGCTTTATAAAACACACGGGCATCGTGTGACCTGATATAAGATGACGGACGAAGATTACCTATCGCTGCTGGACAGGGCTAAGAACTGCCTGCCCGAGACCATAGAGAACCATGAGCGTTTCTCATTGCCGGAACTGGACATCCTTCAGGAGGGGAAGATCACCGTCATCAGGAACTTCATTGACATTACTGACAAGCTTAGAAGGGACCCGGAGCATGTCCTTCAGTATCTCCTGAGAGAGTTGGGTACGCCGGGCAACATAGACGGCCGCAGGTCGGTGCTCAAGGCGAAGCTCGCCTCGGCGCAGATATCCGACAGGGTACAGGAGTACACCGACACATTCGTCATCTGTTCCGAATGCGGTCTCCCTGACACGCACATGGTCAAAGAGGGCCGGACGCTGGTGCTCGAGTGCGAGGCGTGCGGTGCCAGAAGGCCCGTGAACGCCAAGAAGAGCACTAAGAGCGACACATCATCGGCTCTCAGGGCGGGAGACATCATCGAGATACTCATACATGACGTCGGAAAGAAAGGGGACGGTGTCGGCAAGATGCAGAACTATCTCGTCGTCGTCCCGGGCACCGTGAAGGGCACCAGGGTCAAGGTAAAGATAACGAACATATCCGGAACGACGGCCTTCGGGTCCGTCACGCAGGACGCGCCCACCCGCTGATGCCTTTCGGGGTATAGGGATGAGATATTTCGTCGAGTCCTACGGCTGTACGATGAACTTCGGGGAAGGGGAGCAGATCGCGTCGAAGATGGGCGCGCTCGGCCACCTGCCCGCAGATTCCGTCGAGGAGGCCGACATAATCGTTCTGAACACGTGTACCGTGGTAGACACCACCGAAAGGAAGATGATCGAGCGCATCTCCGAACTTAAGAGAATGAGGAAGGAGATAATCGTCACCGGATGCATGGCGAAGGTGCAAACATCCCGGATATCCATCAGACTTCCGGACTCACTGATAATTCCTCCTGGATCGTACGGTTCATTCGACGACGGAACGGTCGCGGCTAAATATCCAAGCAGGGCGCCCGCGGCCGAAACGAGAGGCGGGACGAACAGCGATATGAGCGTAACGTCGATCATTCCCATCGCCCAGGGATGCCTCGGAGATTGTACGTACTGTATAACAAAATTCGCGAGAGGGCGGCTGGCCAGTTATTCCGGTGACGTCATACTCGAACAGTTCAGGGACGCCCTGAGGAACGGACACAGGGAGATACTGATAACGGCACAGGACACTGCGTGCTACGGCTTCGACACTGGGACGTCATTACCGGCGCTCATCGAAAGACTGCTGTCGATCGACGGCGAATACAGGATACGCATAGGGATGATGAACCCCGAGAACCTTGAGCGCATACTCGATGACCTTGTGAACGTGATGCGTGACGAGCGTGTGTACAAATTCATACACGTCCCCGTTCAGAGCGGCAGCGACGCCGTCCTGAGAAGGATGAACCGTCGATACACGGTATCCGAGTTCATCAACATGATCGGAAGGATGAGAGCGGCTCATCCGGACATCACGATATCCACCGACCTCATCTCAGGATTCCCGGGCGAGAGCGCGGATGACCATGAAAAGAGTGCGGAGCTCGTGAGGATCATATCTCCGGACACCATCAATATAACG
>WQZJ01000098.1 GCA_009780795.1 Methanomassiliicoccaceae archaeon | reverse complement strand
TGCGGAACCGTGTATGGGCTCGAACATGCTCACCCCTGACGGGTTTATGTTACCGCTGGCACCCATACCGAGGCCGCCCTGGAGCTGTGCACCCAGGTCCGTCAGTATGTCGCCGAACAGATTCGGAACGGCGACAGTACCGAACGTGTCGGGGCGGACGACCATCGCCATCGCCATGGCATCGACGTACATGAAATCGAGTTCGATACCGTACTTTTCTGAAACGGATGAGAATATCTCCCTTTGCATCCCGTATATGTGCGTGCAGACGTTCGCCTTGTCCACCAATGTGACACGATCGTCCCCTCTTCTCTCGGCCGTTGCGAACGCGTATTCGGCGAAGCGTTCGACGCCCTTCCGTGAAAGCAATCCTATCTCGAACACAAAATCGTCATCAACGGATGATGTCGTGTTCAGGTCGATCCGCAGATCGTACAGTCTTCTTTTGACATTCACGGATGCATCCTTTCCGTTACGGAATGTTCCGCCTGCGCCCATGTAGAAGTCCTCGGTGTTCTCCCTTATGAAACATATATCGAAGTCGAAATGCTTCTTCAGCGGGACGAACGGATGCCATGACGTTATCGGTCGCAGGTTCACATACTGGTCGAAGACCGCCCGCATGTTCAGTAGCACGCCACGCTCAAGCACACCCGGTTTGACACGCGGATCGCCTATGGCCCCGAAATAAATGGCGTCCTTCTTTCCGAGTTCGTCTATATCCTCGTCCGTGAGCAGTTCGCCCGTTCTGAGATAACGTTCCGAACCGATGTCGAACAGTTCCGCATCATACTTGAACGATGATATCTCGGACACTGCATCAATGATATCCATGCCGACGTCGATGACCTCCTTCCCTATCCCGTCACCGGGGATCAGTGCGAGATGTCTCATCGCAGCTCGCTCCTTATCTTGGCCATCAGACCGCCCTTGGATATGAGGTC
This sequence comes from Methanomassiliicoccaceae archaeon, assembly GCA_009780795.1. Taxonomy (GTDB): domain Archaea; phylum Thermoplasmatota; class Thermoplasmata; order Methanomassiliicoccales; family Methanomethylophilaceae; genus Methanomicula. Next base: position 3,512 of record WQZJ01000098.1, on the reverse strand, counting down.
CGATATGAACTCCGGATACTTCGGGAAATCGTATTCAACACCTTTCGTCTCGTTGACCGCCTTCCCGTTGTCCGGGTCCACCGTTATCACGTCACCTTCGTCGGCTGAGATGCTGCACTCCACCAACAACAATCCGACGTTTATGGAGTTCCTGAAGAATATCCTTGCGAACGAGTCGGCCACCACGCATGATATGCCCGCCTGTATCAGTGCACGCGGGGCGTGCTCTCTGGACGATCCGCATCCGAAGTTCCTGCCGGCAACGATCATATCGCCTTTGGATATCTCGGACGACAGTCCCGGCCTTACTTTCTCGAATATGAAATCATTGAGACGTTCCAGATTCTCCGACAGAAGGCGTTCCGCAGGTAATATCTGATCCGTGTCCACGTGATCGCCGAACTTCCATACCTTTCCGGTCACACGGTCCATCAGATCACCTCGTCCGGTAAACATATCCGTCCGGTTATCGCGCTGGCGGCGACGACCGCGGGGCCGGCGAGGTACACCTCGGAGCCTTTATGTCCCATCCTTCCTATGAAGTTTCGGTTCGTGGACGATATTGCGCGCTCCCCGTCCGCGAGTATCCCCATGTACCCGCCGAGACATGCGCCGCATGTCGGTCCGGATATGAACGCGCCCGCATCCAGGAATATTTGGAAGAGGCCTTCGTCGAGCATCATCCTGTACACCTGCTGGCTCGCGGGTACGATAATGAACCTCACTCCGTCCGCTACCTTGCGTCCCTTGAGTATCCCGGCCGCGATCCTCATATCCTCTATACGGCCGTTGGTGCATGAACCGAGATACGCCTGATCTATCTTCACATCCGCCTCTCTCACCGGACGGCCGTTCTCAGGTAAGTGGGGATATGCCACCATAGCCTCAAGTTCTGAGAGATCGTAACTCAGTGTTCGTGAGTATACTGCATCCTTATCCGCGGACACTTCCTTGTACTCCCCTCTGACCACACTTTTGATGTGTTCCCGGGTGAGGTCGTCGCACGGGAATATCCCGGCCTTCGCGCCGGCCTCTATGGCCATGTTCGCTATCGTGAGTCTATCGGCAACGGTAACGTTACGGACGCCCGGACCTGAGAACTCGAACGCCTTGTATGTGGCGCCGTCGACGCCGATGTCCGTTATTATCCTGATTATGAGGTCCTTGCCTCCCACGTACTTTCTGAAAGAACCGGTAAGCTCGACCTTTATCGTCTCCGGGACCTTGAACCATAGGCGTCCGGTTGCGAACACCGCCGCGGCCTCTGTCGATCCGACGCCCGTGGAGAAGGCGTTCAGACCGCCGTATGTGCATGTGTGCGAATCCGCTCCGACGATGAGTCTCCCGGGAGCGGCGAAACCTTCGTCCACCATGACCTGGTGGCATACTCCGCCCTTACCTATCTCGAAGTAATTGTCTATATTGTGACGTTTCGCGAACTCGCGCATCTCTTTTGCCTGTTCAGCCGATGCGACATCCTTGTTCGGTACGTAATGGTCGGGTATCAGGACCATCCTGTCCCTCTTCGGTTCAACTCCTAATTTATCGAACTCCCTGAATGCTATCGGACCGGTCACGTCGTTGACCATCACGTAGTCCACATCCGCCTCTACGATCTGACCTGCATAAGCATCCGTCCCCGATCTGAGGGATAATATTTTTTCGGATATCGTTTTTCCCATGCTCACTACCTTCTACCCCTTATGTAATCCCTATTTATAGCTTCCATAGTAGCGTCCACGCTTGTCGCCACTATATCAAGACCTACTGCCTTTCCGACGGACAGCCTTGAACAGTCGTACGCTCCCTTTATCACAACGGTCACTTCGCATAACGAATCGCTTCCGCCGGTGATCGCGTTCAATTTGTACTCTTCCAACGTGATCTTATCGTTCACGGCGCATCTTATCGCCTTGATGGAGGCGTCCACCGGCCCGATGCCGGTGTTGGAACTCGTTCTTCTCTCACCGTCCACTGTGACCGTGACCGTGGCGGTAGCAGTGACGCCCTTCCCGGTGAACACCGCGAACTCCTCCAGCTTGACAGCATCCTCCTCGCCGCGCATCCATAGAAGGTGGTCTGCGACCACCATCAGCTCCGCATCGTCTATCTCCTTCCCGCCCACTGCCAGTTCCTTTATCCTGGCCAGCAGTTCTGGCATCCTCTCATCCGGGAATTTCACCTTCAGTGCGTTCAGTCGGTCCTTGACGGAATGGGCGCCGGAATGTTTTCCAAGCACGATGTGTCTGTCCACACCTACCAACTCCGGTTTGAATGCCTCGTAGGTGGCCGCGTTATTCAGAACACCGTGCACATGTATCCCCGACTCGTGTGCGAAGGCGTTCCTCCCAACGATCGGTTTGTTGTACGCTATCGGGTATCCGGTTATACGGGATATCAGCCGGGAGGTGTTCCCTATCTTCGAGAGGTCCACCGCCTCTATGCCGAAGTTCGCGTATAATCCGAGCGCCACCTCCTCCAGCGCTGCGTTACCGGTCCGCTCACCGAGACCGTTCACGCATACGTGCACCTGTTTCGCGCCGGCGGCGACGGCCGCCAGTGAGTTAGCGACGGCGAGACCCATGTCATTGTGACAGTGCACTGCCATCGGGACCTTAGTGACCTTTCTCAGTTCTGTGATCAGATATGTCATCGCCGTAGGATATATCACGCCTACCGTATCCGGAACGTTGATCGTCTCCGCGCCTGCGTCCTGGACGGCGATGTGCATCTCCTTCAGGAAGTTCAGGTCCGTTCTGGTGGCGTCCTCGCATGAGAACTGTACCCTCAGACCGTGCGACCTTGCATATTCTATCGCATCCACGGCCCTTGCCTTGACCTCCTCCCTGGTCATCTTGAGCTTATATTCAAGATGGATATCTGACGTCGCAAGGAACGTATGCACATAACCCAGATCGCAGTCGATGACCGCATCGATGTCCTTTTTGACGGACCTCGCAAGGCTGCATACGGCGGACGGGATGCCCATTCCCGCTATCTTCTTGATTATCTCCTTCTCAGTATCACCGGAGGCGGCGAATCCCGCTTCTATCACATCAACGCCGAGGTCGCCGAGAGCGGACGCCATCCTTACCTTGTCGTCCATGCTCAATGCGATGCCGGGGGCCTGTTCGCCGTCCCTCAACGTCGTATCGAACAACGATACGCCCCTGACATCGATACCGAGGAGGGCGAGACGGTTGTAGTCACTACTGTATATCATCTCTTCCCGCTTCTTAGCGTTCCCACTGGTTTGTTGCGTTCTCAAAGGATTCACCCCAAACCGCCAGTTCTCACTCTGTCCGATCAAATAAGCAAACGAAGCTCGGATATCAGTGTGCAGATCATTTTTAGACCTCTGACGGTAATATGCGTCAGTTTTTCTGAATATTTATACCTTACCGAACAAGGGCTAATGGGAAATCATCGATCCCTTTCTTTTATAGAAATCAGTTCTTCTAATATCTACGTGGCTTTGCGTTGTTTTGACATCTCAAAAAGCCCTAAAGGTG
>WQZJ01000097.1 GCA_009780795.1 Methanomassiliicoccaceae archaeon | reverse complement strand
GGTTCGTAACCATCGTCTGATGGTGTGTACGTCGCATAGTAACCGCTGTTGTTGACCGTCGGTATCGTTGAACCGTCGGTCCATTCCCATCCGTCGGGAAGTGTTATCATTGACAGCGTCGCCGAAGGGTCGTAGACCGTCGATCCGAGGGCCGGCGGATCATAGTCCGGGTCATCGGTCCCCGAGGACGTCGTTATCGTCCATTCGATGGTCACGGCCCCTCCGCCGACCCATGCGTAATTCATATCGTCATTCAGAGTTATCTCTGAGATGTACGTTCCGACAGATGTCTGTTCGTTACCGGATATCGTCATCGTATCCGTATCTAAGCCGACGACCGTCAATGATATCGTGCTGCCGGTGTACGGGAACGATGTCTGTGTCACAACAGGTTTCTCCAAGAGCATCGGCGTCACCGTAAGCTCAAGGAGCACCGTCACCGGTTCGTAACCATCGTCTGATGGTGTGTACGTCGCATAGTAACCGCTGTTGTTGACCGTCGGTCTTGCTGAACCGTCGGCCCACTCCCATCCGTCGGGAAGTGTTATCATCGATAACGTCACCGAAGGGTCATAGGTCGTAGGTTCAAGGATCGGCACCATGTAGTCGGGATCATACGCCCCAGAGGACGCGATCACGGAGAACTCCTGTTCCTCTGAGACGAACTGATGATAATTCTCCGCCTCATTGAACACCGCCTTTACCAGGTATGTCCCTGTTCTCTCCGGTACCTCCGTAGTCCAATCACCGCCGTTCGGCGGTTTGTACAGTACCGTCCACCCAACACCGTTCGGGTCGATGATGTTCGGTTCGTTCGGTTCCGTGCCGTATGACCAACCGTCGATCGTTATCGATCCGGCACCGTCAGCCTTCTCTATGACGAAGGATACGGTAATGGTCCCTGTCCTGTCATTTATGAATGTTATCACAGCATGAGCGATGCCTGCGCTGATGTTGTTGTTAAAGGATACGACGTAATCCGTGCCGTATGTAAGCTCCTCTCCGTCATGGCTGACCATCATTTGCGGTTCCGTCTCACTTCCGTTGTACATGAACGGTCCGCCTGTCGCTTTGACGGAGAACTCAGTGATCGACGAGAACGTTCCGTCCACTGCGGTGTTGCCTGTCGGCATCATCGATACTATGCCGTCCGGTCCGCACGAGATGCCGTTCCATTTGAACACATATCCTGATGATGTGACCGCTCTGAACTGGACCGACGAACCTACCGGAACGTCCGTCCGTCCTCCGATGACATCACACCATTCACCGCTCTCATCTATGTCATACTGAATACGGCATTCGTCATCTCCGCCGGTGACGTTCATCGTGACAACATACGGCAAAGGCACGGGTCTGGCGAAATACTCATCGTTCCCGGTCCTTTCGAACGTCCATATGAAATAATATTCGCTTATCTCAAGCGGATCGCCGTTGTAGGTCTTGCTCACAATGATCTCGTACATCTCTTGGTCGCTCTCAACCGTAAGTTCAATACTTTCGCCGACCGCCCTGGCGGTCGCGGATCCGCTCCATTCATAATATATCTTGTCAACGGACGTCATATGGTCTTCGCTGTTGTCGATGTGCACGCCGTACGGCAGCGCCAGCGCTGTCAGTTGAGGTGTGTTGGAGAACGTGTTGCCATTCAGGGACGTGAGCGTGCTCGGCACTGTGACCCATTCAAGTTTCCCGCAGTGGCTGAACGCCAGACTGCCGATCGTCATGAGTCCCTTCGGCAGAACTATGTACGTAAGATCGGCACCCCAGAACGCCCCGTCACCGATATACCGGATCGTGTCCGGCAGGTCCACTGTTTTCAGGTCCTTTGTGTTGCTGAATATCGGATTGCCCGTGATGGCGTTACCGATGCCTGTTACCGTGTACTCGATACCGGACCCATCCATTACAGACGATGGTATGGTCAGATGCCCGCTGGACTTTATGCCTGATACGTACATCGTCACCTCCGCCTCTTTGGAGGATCCGTTCGTCACGGTGTAAGCGAACTTGGTATCTGTCGCCAGATCATGATAAATGAAATATTCTCCTGCCTCTCCGACGGCCTGACCGCCGACATCGTCCTCATCATCCGCGGCGGTCAGAACGAACGCCGTCGTGATCATGAGGGCTGCGATCAGCACCGCCGCCATCAGCACCGGAAGGATCGCCTTATGCGACCTTTCGGTGATTGTTCCTTTGTTCCCTCTGTCTCTCTTCAACAGACTCATCTCCCTTTCTCAGATATCCTATCGTCGGGGTTCGATCCCATTTATCGTTCCTAGATATTTGATATCTAAAACATATTAATTCTTTATAGTATATTAATGTTACTAGTAAAATAGAAATATATTAAATATTAGTTTATTTATTATTCATTAATAATAGATAAAGTATTTATATTGAGTAATTTTAAAAAAATAAATATGTGCTTTACGGACCTCCGGATAATCGGTTAGAAACATGTATGAAGGGCTGCACAGACTCACGATCGAAAGAACATGCGCGCCGGAACGTGCACCGGCTTTGAATGAAATGATAAAGATACAGGCCCGGAGGCCTGAAAAGGAAATTAAACTGTTTTATCAGAGGTAACCGGACTTCTGAAGCGACATAAGATCTTCGGTGCTCAGTTTCTCGCCCGCCTTGAAGCGCTCGAATATCTCTTCCGCTTCTTTCTTGGACTCACTGTCGACCCTCTTCTTGCGGTCCTTGGCCTTCCTGTTCCTTATGGCACCGACGTCCTTGTCCATCTTGTGAACTGACTCGATCTGCTCGATGTGCTTCTTATGCTCCTCATCGGCCTGCGTCTTGCACTCGATGAACTTCTCCTGAGCGGCATCCGCCTCCTTTCTGAGCTTGTCGGCCTGTTCGTACAGCGCGATCATGTCGTCATGTGCGGTCTGCGCAAGTCTGGCATACTCAGAAACGGCCTTGTGATAGACCTCCGCCTGGGATTTGGCCTCCCTGAGGTGGTAAACAAGTTCTTTCACCTCGGCACCCTGCTCCGATACTTTTTCCTTTTCCTCGATCTGTCTCGCGAGCAACGATATCTGTTTGACGATCTCGTTCTCCTTGTCCTTCCCGAGGTTGCTGGTCTGGTGCTTGAACTCCAGGTCGCGCAGCTGTTTCTTCATCTGCTTGATCGGAAGGTCTCCTTCGGACCTTCTCTCGACCTGCGGTTCCTTATCTTTTCTTAACGCGGATACTTTCTCATTGAGGTCGGCAACCTTCTTGTTCCACTCGTCCCTGAGGTCCTTGGATTCCCTTACCTTGACATTGAGTTCGTCGCGGTTCTCCCTGTGCTTGGTGGCTTCATCCACCAGCGCGCGAACCTGCGCATTCAGGCCGTCCCTCTTCGCGACCCATTCTTTCGTCTGCTTGTTAAGGTCATCTCTCAAACGTCTGTGCTTCTCGGCGTCATTGTTCATGATGCTTCGTTTCTGCTCCAGGGCTTCAAGTTCTTCGGATGATAGTTGCTGTTCCTCCACAAATTCTTCCATTATTTCCACGCTCGACAGTCAATACAACGCGACCGCTGAGAGCGGTCAAACAATCCTGCTAATAAAGATGTCACTTATAAGGCTTTCTGCCGAGAATACGCGCAGGACCCGTATAAATTAACGCATAGCTACTAAAACATGGAGGAAAGTTTATAATGAGGGTAATTTTAAAGCATCGGCATGAGTGATCTTTGCCCGCTTGACTACCGGTACGGCAGGGACGGTATGAAATCCATATTCTGTGAGGAGAGCAGGCTCAGATATCAGATGAACGTCGAGGCTGCCCTTGCGAGAGCGCATGCCTCGTTGGGCACGATCCCCGAAAAGGCGGCGGCTGAGATAACGAGGATCGCGGATCCGAAGTTCGTGAAGGTGGACCGCGTCAAGGAGATCGAGATGGAGACCAAGCATGACCTCATGGCCCTGGTCAAGGCCATGACGGAACAGTGCGAGGGCGACGCGGGGAGGTACGTGCATCTGGGTGCCACCTCCAACGACATAGTTGACACTGCGTCAGCTCTGCAGATAAAGGCGGCACTTGACACGATCATGAAAGATGTGGACAGATTCCTCATCACACTGGCGGGGCTTGCCAAAAGGGAGAGGGATACTTTACAGATGGGCAGGACGCACGGTCAGTTCGCGATCCCCATCACATTCGGTTTCAAGATCGCCGGTTATATCGCGGAGATGTTAAGACACAGGGAGAGGATAGAGCAAACAGCACCGAGAGCGTGCGCCGGGAAGATGTCCGGTGCCGTCGGGACGGGTGCTGCGCTCGGGAAAGATTTCTTCGAGCTTCAGAGAAGGGTCATGAGTGACCTGCGTATAAATTACGAACCGGCGGCGACGCAGGTCGTGGGGAGGGACCGTTACACTGAGCTCATATGCGTTCTGGCAACGGTCGCAACATCATTGGAGAGATACGCCACCGAGGTCAGGAATCTGCAAAGACCGGAGATATCCGAGGCGGCGGAGTCGTTCCTCGC
>WQZJ01000096.1 GCA_009780795.1 Methanomassiliicoccaceae archaeon | reverse complement strand
GAGATCATCACGCAGCGGTTCCTTTGACAGTAATCCGGAGACGACGGAAACCTCCGTCATCCCTTCCACCTTCCATGCTCCCTGTGACGACGACACGTCCGTCGTCACCATTATCGGTAGTCTCAGCGTCAGCTTCTCGCGTTCCGCGCATACGCCGCAGAGAATGTTCATTTCCTCGAGAGACATTTCACATACATGGCCGCCGCGCGTCCTGTATGTGAGATCGCCGGAATCCATGTGTTCCGCAAGTGTGCGCCTGGAAACGGGCGCATGATCGTTGATACCTTTGAGAAGATGCTCTGCATCCATATGACGATACGATAGAACGAACTGATATTATACATACATGCGCGTGCATTGCGTGAGCATGGACACTGACCTTGAGAACATGCTCAGAACGCACCCGTGCTACAACGAGGAGGCGCACAAGAGGTCAGCGAGGATGCATCTTCCCGTTGCTCCGAGATGCAACATCCAATGCAACTACTGCAACAGGAAGTACGACTGCAGCAATGAGTCCCGTCCCGGTGTCACGAGTTCCGTACTAACGCCGGAGGAGGCCGTAGAGAAGGTGGCTGCCGTAAAGGAAAAGATACCTGAACTGAGCGTGGTCGCCGTCGCCGGACCGGGCGACCCTTTGGCGAACCCGGAGACACTGGAGACGTTGGATCTCGTTCATAAAAGATTTCCTGATGTTACGTTATGTCTGTCCACCAACGGACTTATGCTTCCGCAATATGCTGAACGTCTGTACGATTCGGGCGTGAGATTCGTCACGGTGACGATGAATTCGTTCGATACGGACATCTCGTCAAAGATATACGAATTCGTGAAATGGAACGGCGAAACGTTGAAGGGAAAGGGAGCGGCCGAACGATTGCTGAGAAATCAACTGGACGGAATAAAGAAATGTATAGATCTAGGTATGCTGGTAAAAGTTAACATAGTCCTCATACCGGATGTGAACGATTCTCATATCCCGGATCTGGTACGATTCGTGAAGGGATTGGGCGTATACATCGTCAACATACTTCCGCTCATACCTGTGGAAGGTACCAAATTCTCGAATATGCGGGCACCCGCGCCGGAAGAACGGAAACGATTGATGAACATCTGTTCCGATGGTGTCAGAATGATGCGGCATTGTAGGCAGTGCCGCGCCGATGCGATCGGTCTTTTGGACAATGACCGGTCGAACGAGTTCATAAGGACAACGGGCGCATGCGGTTCCGGGTGCGGTCCCATGAATGCCGTAACAGAGAATGGCGTATCTGTTGTCATGCCGCGCGACATACGGATCGCCGTCGCATCGGACGACGGCGTCACGGTAAACGGCGGATTCGGGAATACGTCGACGTTCAGGATCTACTCGATGAAAGGGAACGACATCATCGAAGAAAGCATCGTGACGATCGAACACGAGAACGGCGGAGTCTACGGGGATGCGCACACAAAGAACATAAACGACCGTCTGACCGCGTTGAAGGATGCCGATGTGGTCGTGGTCAAGGAGATAGGCCCGAGACCTCTCAACGAGCTCAGAAATTCCGGAAAACGTGTTCACGTCGCCAAAGGTGACGTGAACCTCGCAATAAGAGAAGCGTTATCGTCATATCCCGGACGAACACCATGATTCGGGATGTTTATATTCATGGATTGTATGCACGCGAACAATGAACGCAAAAGAGCTTAGAAAGGCATACGTGGACTTCTTCCTCAAGCACGGGCACGCCCACATACCGTCGGCGTCACTGATACCGGAGAACGACCCCACTGTGCTGTTCACCACCGCGGGCATGCAGCCCCTCGTCCCATATCTGTTGGGTCAGAAGCACCCGGCGGGAAAGAGACTGGTGAACTACCAGAAATGCCTGAGAACGGGCGACATAGAGGATGTCGGCGATTCAAGTCATTTAACGTTCTTTGAGATGCTCGGAAATTGGTCATTGGGCGATTACTTCAAGGAAGGCTCGATAAAGATGAGCTACGAGCTCCTTACCGATGTTCTGAAGATAGACATCAACAGTCTCGCTGTAACTGCGTTCGAAGGTAACGAGAACGCTCCCAAGGACATGGAGACGTATCACATATGGAAGGGACTCGGATTCGGGGACGATCAGATATTCTTCTACGGGATGAAGGATAACTGGTGGGGTCCCGCCGGACAGACGGGACCGTGCGGTCCCGACACCGAGATATTCTTCGACGACGGCAGACAGAAATGCTCGCCGACATGCGGACCCTCATGCAGGTGCGGGAAGTACGTTGAGATATGGAATAACGTATTCATGGAGTACAACAAGAACGCCGACGGTTCATATTCGCCGCTGAGCCAGAAGAACGTGGACACCGGTATGGGACTGGAACGTGTGGCCGCTCTGATGGAGGGCGTTAAAACGCCGTACGACACCGGACTTTTCGTTCCCATCATCGAGAAGATAGAGGAACTGTCCGGAAAAAGATACGACGAACACGTCAAGGACTTCAGGATAATAGCCGATCATCTTCGTGCCGCTACGTTCCTGTTGGGCGACGACATGGGTGTCGCACCGTCAAAGATGGATCAGGGATACATCCTCAGGAGACTCATCAGAAGGGCGAGTCGCTACATGAGGAGGTTGGAGATCGACGGGTGCAGAATGGCAGACGTCTCCAGGATCATCATCGACCGGTACTCTGATGTATATCCGGAGCTGGAAAGGAACAAGGAGTTCGTATTTGCAAGTATAGCATCGGAAGAGGAGAAATTCAACAAAACGTTGGACAGAGGCCTCAGGATCGCGGACAGGATGTTCGAGGATCTCGGCGATACGAAAGTGCTGAGCGGCGAACTTGCATTCAGACTGTACGATACGTTCGGATTCCCTATCGAACTTACGAAGGAACTTGCGGACGAACGTGGTATGACTGTTGATCAGAAGGATTTCGAGAACAGGTTCAAGGAACATCAGGAGAGGTCGAGAGCGGGTGCGGAGCACAAGTTCAAGGGAGGATTGGCGGACTGCAGTGACGAGACGACGAAGTTACACACGGCAACACACCTTCTGAACGCAGCACTGAGACAGGTGCTGAGCGCGGACATAATGCAGAAAGGGAGTAACATCACATCCGAGAGATTAAGATTCGACTTCAACTTCGATCGAAAGATGACGCCGGAAGAGATACAGAAGGTCTCCGACATCGTGAACGATGCCATCAAGGCAGGAATAGACGTGGTGTGCGAGGAAGTACCGTACGAAGAGGCGAAACGATGCGGCGCCATCGGCGTCTTCGAAGGGAAGTACGAGGATATCGTCAAAGTGTACAGGATAGACGGCGTGTCGATGGAGATGTGCGGCGGTCCGCACGTAAGTAACACGAGAGACATCGGCGGATTCAAGATACAGAAGGAAGAGAGTTCAGCCGCCGGCGTCAGAAGGATAAAGGCCGTGGTAGGACAGTTCTGAGCGCACTCGTCACCGAGGTACGGACGTTCACTCATCATCCAGAGCGAACTTGGCGGCCGCACGCACATACTCCGACGCATCGTACAACAGAAATTCGAGCTTCGCCTTGATATCGTCAGGCATAAGGTCGCATTTGTGATGAAAGCGCCCCGCAGCCCATGCGGCCATCCCCCTGACATCCTTCTCATCATCGTCCAAGAGTACCGATACGGTGGCGATCGCGTCATCTCCAACGGAAACCGTACCTGCGGTCTCACCAATGCCCCATGCAACGTTCTCGCGCACCTGCTCGTCATCGCAGCGGGAAAGACCGGTCAGCAAAGATATTATGCGCTCGTCACCGACCTTGTTCTGTCCCATCTTACCTGCGCACCAAGAGGCCTTCTGAACAATTTCCGATACGTGTGATGATGACAGAACGAAAAGCACATCCAGAAGATCGGCGTGATCCTCCTTCTTCCTTAACCTTACGTCAAGCTCATCGAGACCTTTGGAGACAACGGAAACGTCATCGGACAGAAGGTCATCACGGATGGACATCATATCACTCCTTAGGCGGCGGTACTGGTTTTTCCTTATAAAATTCACATCTCGGATAATCAATTTCGGGAACGCACATCTCGTAGTCAGGGAGCTTCATAACATCCATCCTTATGCGTTTGGATTTGCAGCTGGAACATCGTCCGTCCTGAGCCAGCCAAAGGCACCTGACCTTTTCCGCCATGATAACGAAAATGACTAATTCAGATATAAATAATCCAGGACTAAAAACTGTTTTCGGCATATCTTGGTCACACCCTCTGTGTTGAGATAGTTTTACTTTAAACAGGATAAAGAAGAGTGACAACGCAGGTACTCCGCCAACGCGGATGCCCTTGCGGGCGGTTTCGGCTTAAGCCTTATTTGAACTCGTGTTGTCAGGCATATATAATAGATTAGAGATATATGAACATGCCTACTAAAGGGCTAATGGGAAATCATCACTTTGCCAAATTTTGAAATGATCAATCTCATCTGAAACGGCACCTTTAGGGCTTTTTGAGATGTTAAAACAACGCAAAACCATGTAGATATTAGAAGAACGGAT
>WQZJ01000095.1 GCA_009780795.1 Methanomassiliicoccaceae archaeon | reverse complement strand
TTCTAATATCTACGTGGCTTTGCGTTGTTTTGACATCTCAAAAAGCCCTAAAGGTGCCGTTTCAGATGAGATTGATCATTTCAAAAATTGGCAAAGTGATGATTTCCCATTAGCCAGAACTTCGAAAAGGCCAAATCTGGGAAATACTACCGTGCCTTTTTGATTGAAGGGCATGTTTGGGTAGATTTTACAAAAGAAGTTTCACAGCCCGATGCCGTGAAGATAGTTGAGACGAATAGTAGGAACTATAATGTGTACACTCTACTGGAAAGTGATGCCATATCGCTTGCTAATTCAGCAGGAAATAAACTACGGGCAACACCTGCTGGAGGAGAAATTCACGACACGAATGGAGACTCGGGTATTTACTACTATCATCACCATGCAACAGTCAACGGCGATCGCGGACACACGCATATATACTTCGGAGTAGAATTTAGAATAAAGTGATGAAATGTCCTACTACCACGTAATCTTCACGGATCTCTCTCTGGAGGAAATATTGGAAAAACACCCGGAGCACCCAAAAACATGGATGTATGGCAGACATGACGGCACCCCGCGCATAATGATAAGTGAAGGAGACTATTGGGGCACCGATCCGAACGGTGCTGGTGAACTGCGTTTGACAGGCCACTATTATTCCGTGGGTTGCAACTGGGCAAATACAAATGTATTATTGCGCTTGGCTGACGACTATTCAAAGAGAATGGGTGGCAAAATATATGTCATAGAACTTAGCCTCTCTGAAGACTACATTTCTGAGAAGAAAGACTACATGGCCGCCGGAATAACTGAAAAAATAGAGACTCTCGACTTGAAAAACGTATCAAAGATATTGCAAAGAGGTACATTCGAAGAAGTAATACGGTTACATCCGTATGTCATCTATGAAGTGGTGAACAGTGCGTATGAACGTAAGTAAAAAGGATTGCGTTTTGACTGCAGCGATTGCGATATTGTCCGTATCACTACTCATAAACTTCTATTTAGATTTCAGCGATAATGAAAGATCGCTGGATACTGTGGCTGAAGATGTTATCGGTTCGTGTTTGGAGATAACATGTAATGACGACAGGACAAACGCCTCTGTCGGAACTGGTTTCATAGTAAAATATGGGAGTGAAACGTATGTGATATCCAACGCACATGTCGTAACTTTTGATAACTCAGGTTCCAATGAAGCATACGGATCTATAAACGCAAGATATTACAATTCAGACGCACAGTATTCTTTGAAAGTCATATCATTCGATGTCGATCTGGACATCGCTGTACTGGAATTTGAGAACGAAAGCGTGAGAGGATTCTTATCTTTCGGAGATTCGGACAAATTGCGATATGGTCTAAGGGTTTTCACAATAGGCAACGCTATGGGATACGGATTGTCCGTTACAGATGGAATAATCGCCGTGCCTTTGATAAATGTTGAAATTTTTGGAACGGAAAGGTTGGTAGCGCAGACGAACATTAACATAAACAGAGGAAACAGTGGCGGTCCGCTTTTCGACATGAATGGAAATGTTGTAGGAATGATGTCCTTCCGTATAGGGAACCTAAGCGGCAATGTCCAAGGAATAAGCTTTGCGATACCTTCGAATGTGATCGGTGACTACATCGAAAGTTTGACACACCATCTATAGATGCGACTCAGATATGTCCACCGGAGTTATGATCAAATGTCCTATTACTATGTCCTCTTCACAGACGAACCGATCGAGAAAATGGGACTTGAGAGCGGTAGGCAACCGAACTCTTGGATATATCGCGTCCATGCGACACGTTTAGAGATAGACGGATATGATGAAACATGGACAGATTTAAGCAGTCTGAGATCCATTCGCCTGCTGAAAATCATTTTGGCATTTTATGGAGCATCCGATAATGCGATCTTATGTTTCGCTGATGACTATTTGAGAAAAATTGGTGGTAGAATTTACATCATGGAAAATTCATTGTCTGATAACCTGAGATACTGTGAAATACCTGAGAAAATAGAGATCATTGACCTTAAGGATGTGTCGGAGATTTTACATAAAGGCGCCTCTGAACCAGTGATCAGTTCTGAATATTACAAAATATACGAAGTGATCAACAGTAATCATAGACAAGAGGATGAAGGAACTCATGACCTGAGTCCCTGACGTGTTCGGTCATATTTTACCTTCGCACACCATCACGTATATCGGGTTCTGGGTCTTGACAAGTTATACTTGATGCGCCGCCATCTTCGTTGCGAGTTCGAGCTCCCCCGGCGTATTGACGTTGACGGCCAACTCGAACATGTCCGTGAGCATATACGTCTCTTCGATGAACACATCGTTCGGGAGCGTGAGCGTCTTGATACGGTCCATTATGCACAGTCCCGACAGCACCCACTTCCTTCCGTTTATGTCAACGGAGTATGACGGTGAGATGCCCACTGACCTCACGATGTCCTCGCGGACCACCGCTATAGCGGAATCCATCGTGTCCGGGTCGAAGAAGTTGTAAAGCATGTCGACCGCCTGTTTCTTCAGCAGCGGCATATCCGACGGTGCCGTCATAACGAAGCGACCGTTCATCACATTGAAGGATGTGTGCAGGTCATCCACGAAATCATTACCGGAGGTCCTTATCGTCTCTATGCCCTCCGCCTTCAGATATTTTTCCGTCTCTTTGGTGTTATCGCTCACGGAGACGAGAACGCGATCGATATTGTCTGATGATATCAACGCATCCGTTACTCTCTTTATTGCCGGGACACCGGCAATAGGGAGCATCGGCTTCTCGGTACCGCATGATCCCATCCTTGACCCTTTTCCGCCGGCGTTCACGAGCGCTTCCATCATATCACCGCTATGAGTATCAGGAACGTCAGAAGGACCGCAGCCCTCGTTATCTCATTCGTTGCACCAAGAACATCGCCGTTCACCATGCCGAAGTTCTTCTTGGCGATCATCGACATCATCAGACCGGTCAGCACGGAGACGGCCACCGCAGCAGCCAACATTATCCCGTAGCCCCAGGGCACCGCCATGCGTATACCCGTGTACTCGTCTATAATGAACACAAACACCCAGAACGCCATTATGAGTCCTATGGCAAGCATCAATGCGAGCAGGAGTGACGATGAATTCGTGTTCCTGACGCTGTTGCCTGCCATTCCGTCACCCGCCTCGCCGAAGGCGGCCGCTGATACCATTCCGACCTTCGCCAGGACCTCGGCCGTGAACAGGACTATCGCCATTACCGCTATCGGCCATATCGAGGCGGTCATCGTTATGTTCATGAGTATGATCATAAGCGCGAATGCCATCCCGCCTGCGCCTATCCTCGAATCCTTCAGCGCCCTCAGGTGATCCTCCCTTGTGCCGGCGACGACGAGACCGTCACCGGTGTCTATCGTCCCGTCAATGTGAAGGAACCGATTAAATGCGAATATCAGAAAGAAAGTTATCACAGCCGCCGGCAACGGGGCTATGTACCTCGTGAGAAGGAACATCGATATCGCTGCTATCAGTCCGTACAACGCTCCGACGATGGGCACCATCCACAAGCTGCGGTCCATGTCGTCCATGTCCTTCTGCGTGATGTCCAATCGTATCATCGTGAAGAATGAGAACATCCCCTTCAGAGCGCCCATCATTCCTCACCGTCGAACAGTTTCGTGTAGATCGATGACATTATGCCGCCCACGAGACCGCATATTATGTCATCCATGAACGGCCCCAATTCGCCAATTATACCGGGTTTATGACGATCGAATCTATGAAATTCGAACACGCCCCATGTTCCCGCTATGTATTGCGCAAGCTGCATTCCGAGTATCTCGTCCGCGATCAGATGTACAGGGTCGGTGGCGAACATGCCCCTCGGCATTGCGCATATCAGATCGAGGCTGCCTAGCCGATCCAGCTCGATGGCCGCCTGGATCAGCGACGAGACGTTGATGTCCTTCGAGTAGTGCATTAAAAGCGAGTGGAACATGTCCTTCAGCATCCCGACGCCCCATTTCGGATTCGGGATGTATATCTGCATGGCGGCATCCCACATGCTCTCCTCGGTTATGTCCATCTTCGCCAGCCGGTCCAAGAACGTACCGGTCTCCGGGTAATCCTCCCTTTTTATCAGGGAACCGCGCACGGCGTTCTTCACGGACCTCGCCCATGAGATGCCCAATGAGGTGCCGGTGCCGCAATACTCTGCCCTTTCCCCGCCGATCGGAGAAACGATTGCAACGGCGTCCGATGTCGTTCCCGTTGCCTCATGACCTAGTGATCGTAACGCAGCGGTCTTCGCCTCCGTTATCACGATGAGCGCGTTCGCCTTGGCCGCATCCGTTAACGCCACCGGGGAGACAGCTATTATGTTGATCGTTCCCGGTCTCCTTGCCCTTATCCTTTTCTCCTTTTCCAGCGAACGGGCGAGGCGTGCGTCCATGTCGTAGATCACATCGCCGGCGATCACCTGATTGCCTAATCCGGCCGTCGCCACAGCATACGTTCGTATACCCTCGAACTGCGTTTCCTCAAAAGCGGTCACATAGTCCAGCTCGGCCGCGGTCATCAATCCTACCGTACTCTCCGGAAGTCCGAGA
>WQZJ01000094.1 GCA_009780795.1 Methanomassiliicoccaceae archaeon | reverse complement strand
CTCACGGATAAGATAAGGTGCGTCGAGTATTCCACCCTGCTGAGGAAAAGAGGTTGTTCTCCATGCGGCCGCTGTATATTCGTCTGCCCCGTCGGAAAGGATGCCGACGGCCCTCTGCCGTCGGATGAGGCGACGGCGAACATACGAAGTTATACGGAATAAGAAAAGTATGTGCGGAGGAGAGAAATAGAAATCAAGGGATGGATGGGTTCTCTCTCCTCCGAAGGGAAGTCATGCAAGGGATGGTTGCATCTTCTTGTCCTCATAACTTTCATCGCCTCCGGCGTATATAAGCAAAAGCAGAGGAGGTGACCGAAACTACTCTTCGATACACACGTATCTACCAATGAGCCAGACATTAAAATGACACCGTCATAAATGACCGAAACTGACTGAAACTGTGCTCAGCACGGAAGAAATATTATAACCTCCACACACGTTCCGTAACATCATGAGGTCGTTCTTCTCCCCGTCCTCGATAGCCGTCATAGGCGCATCCTCCGACCCCGGGAAGGTGGGAGGGATGATATTGAAGAACATCGTCAATTCCAGTTATTCAGGAAAGGTCTTTCCGATAAATCCGAGAGGAGGAACGATCCTGGGGCTGAAGGCGGAGGTATCGGTGGACCATCTGAACGAGGTCCCGGACCTCGCGGTCATGGTCATTCGGTCCGATCTCGTCGTGGACGAGATGGAAAGGCTCGGCAGGAAAGGCGTCAAGGCCGTAGTTGTTATAACTGCCGGGTTCAAAGAGGAAGGTACCGAAGGCCGTCAGCTCGAGGACAGGCTGAACGATGTCTCCAAGAGATACGGGATCAGAGTAGTCGGCCCGAACTGCTTCGGATTGATAAACACGCACGGCGGTCTCAACTCGACGTTCTCCTCGCTGTTCCCTCCCGCAGGGAAGATATCACTCTGTTCCCAGTCAGGAGCGGTCGGCGCGACGATGCTGGACTGGTCGAGACACACTAACAACGGTGTGTCGAAGTTCATATCGCTCGGCAATAAGATGGACGTCGACGAGGCGGACGCGATAGAGTTCTTCGGCAGCGATGATGAGACAGCAGTGATAGGCATCTATTCTGAGGGGATATCCGATGGGAAGAGGTTCATGGACGCTGTTTTCAGGACAGACAAGCCGATAGTGATGCTGAAGGCCGGAAGGTCATCCGCGGGATCGATGGCCGCCTCCTCGCACACGGGCGCCCTGTCCGGGTCGGATGTTGTGTATGACGCAGTGCTCGACCGTTTAAACATTATACGCGTGAAGGATCTGGATGCGATGTTTGACGCACTGTCCGCGATATCCTCGATGAAGCCGATGGTGAATGAAGGGGTGGCCGTGATAACCAACGCCGGCGGCCTCGGAGTGATGGCTGCGGACGCATGCTCGGAGAACTACGGTGTCTCTTTGGCATCACTGTCATATGATACCGAGAACAGGATACGTGAGGCTATACCAACCGCCGCGAGCACCCACAACCCCGTGGACGTGCGCGGCGACGCGACGAACAAGATGATAACGGACGCGATCGGGATCGTGTCCGGTGACGATAACGTCGGCGGGATGGCGATACTGTCGTCACCGATCGATGCCGCCGACCTGAGTTCGATAGCCGTTGCGATATCGGAGGCGAGAGGCCGCATAGACATACCGATCGCGGTCTCGTTCGCCGGGGGTGCGGAATGTGAGAAAGCATTATCATTACTGCGTAGGGACGGCATCCCGTCCTATCCGACCCCGGATAGGGCGATCCGTGCGCTCTCATATCTGAGGATGGCGCAGAGAAGGCGTCCGGAGGGCGTGTATGTGGAATTGCCGGAGACCTCCGGAAGACGAAGAGTTCTGGAGCTTCTGGAGACGGCGAAGATGGAATTCAGGTCCGCGTTGTCCGAAGAGGAGGGAAAGACGATACTTTCGGCATACGGCATACCCGTACCTCCGGAATCACTGGCGATCTCACCGCGTGACGCCATAGCCGCTGCGGAAAGGATAGGATATCCAGTAGTGATGAAGATAATGTCCCCGGACATAATGCACAAGACCGATATCGGAGGCGTGATCGTCAACGTCCGGACGCCGGAGGCGGTGCGCGAGACGTATGAGTCGCTGACAGTGAGATGCAGGACGGCGGTGCCGGACGCGAGGATAGACGGCGTCTCGGTGCAGAAGATGGTATCGGGACGCGAGGTCATATTGTCCATGATCCGCGACGATCAATTCGGACCCGTATTGTCCTTCGGATTGGGCGGGATATACGTGGAGATAATCGGTGAGATATCGAGAGCACTGATACCTATGTCCGAGGATGAGATGGATAAAATAATTATGTCAACAAAGGCATACCGTATGCTATCGGGAGCAAGGGGAAGGCCGCCTTCCGACATTGAGTCGATTAGAGACATAATGAAAAGGATGATGAAGATAGCTTTGGAGAACCCAGAGATATATGAACTTGAAATCAATCCCGTAATGGTAGGAAAGAAGAAAGAGGGAAGTTGGGCAGTGGATGCATTGACTACTTTAAGGTGAATCAAATGAAGAATATCTATCTGGCATCTGTCGGTACGAGGTCCGGTAAATCGGTACTGTCACTGGGACTCGCGATGAACTACCCCGGGAAGGTGGGGTTCTACAAACCGTTCCGCGAGAGCCTTCTCAAGGTCGACGATGAGATGATGGATCAGGATGCCATTCTGATGGCCGAGGTCCTCGGCCTGGAGGAAGGTAAAAAGTTGTCACCGTTCATATATGACGTGTTCGAACCTGTGAAGATGTCAGATATCATGGAAAGGTACAATGAACTGTGCAAGGACAAGGAGTTCATGATTATCGAAGGAAGCAGGGAGCCGGCCAACGGTTATTCGCATGGTATAGCGCACATCGACATCGCAAAGGCGATGAACGCCCCTATGGTCGTGGTGTGCACCACGACCAGCCAATCTATCGATACCGTAGCGGTCATCAGCGACCTCTGCGCCCAGAAGGGAGTGGAGATGAGAGGTGTCATCATCAACAAGGCGACAAACTCTCCGGAGCGCAGGTTCCTTCAGGACCGGGGTGTGAAAGTGCTCGGCGAGATACCCATGATGCCCGAGCTGAGGACGTTCAGGGTGTCAGAGATATCCGAGAAGATGGACGCGAAGGTGATCGCCGGCGCGAAGGGTATGAACAATCCCGTGGAAACGATGCTCGTCGGAGCGATGAGCATACAGTCCGCGATCCGCTATCTCAGAAGGGCGAAGCGCAAGGCGCTGATAACCGGCGGCGACAGGACCGAGATACTTTTGGGTGCATTGTCCACGGACACATCATGCATAATCGTCACAGGCGGCATAAAACCGTCTCAAACGGTATTATCGAGGGCGGATGAGATAGGCGTCCCGGTCCTCATGACCAACTCGGACACGCTGGAGGTGACGGATATAGTCGAGCATCTGATAGCACGTGTCGACCCGAAGGACAAGAAGAAGATCGACATGATCAAGGACAACGTGAGACACGGTGTCGACCTAAGGGCCATATGGGGACGTTAATCCTCTTTTTCGATGAGCGACGAAGGAGCTCCCGCAAGATGCACCAGAGCATATGATTCCATGAAGTGCAGTTTTCCAGGGATGACGACCGTGTGCAACGGCTCACCGAGATCCATTTTCAGAAGGTCGGACGGATATCCCGCGAACACCTTCTCACTGTCGGAACCGACCCTGGATGCGACGCATATGACCGTCTCATCCGTTATCAGACCGCCCTCCCACTTCCTTTCGCCCTCCAGAAGCCATTCTATGGCTTGGTGTGCACTCATATAACGCATCTCGTCCGCACGTATGTCGAGGAGCACCATCGAGTGCAGCCCGTCCCGTTTGTTCGAGACGAGATGGTCGTACGGCGAGCGCGGCTGATAATCGGATTCGATGAAGGGCAGCGTGACCGTCCTTCCGAACTTGTACGGCTGGAGACCGAGCGACGAGGGGCATGCGGAGAATATTGAAACACCGTGCAGCACCTTCACCGGTATGCCGTCCTCAGCGGCCTGTATCAGAAGGTCGACGTGAGTGGTCGCTGCCATGGCGTCGCCGGCGGTGATGAATCCCGTGACGCACTTCCCGGCGCTCTCGATGATGATATCGCTTTCCTCCACCTCGGCCCTCTGCAGTATTTTTATACTTTTTCCGATGACCTTTTCGAGATCCCTGACATCAGTGCCCATGAGTGATGATGTGTAAAATTCAGCGAATATGGCGTCGCATTCCCTCAGCGCGTTCAGCGCCTTCACGGTCATACCGTCCGTTCCGCTGAGTCCGAGGCCGGCGAGGATAAGTCCGTTCATCGGATGTCCATGGAACAACTCATTTAAATCATTTGCACGACGGATGCCGCAACACACTAGGAACCGTTCATCTCAGAGTTAGTATAACTGTACTGCCGTCCCATTAAGTGCACAGCCTCCGAATTTTAGATCATGGGCCATAACGACAACACGGAAAGAACAGGGAGGCCGAAAGTATACATGGAAACGACGATGTTCAATTATTACTTCGACGAGGAACGGGGAGAGGCGCATGAATACACCGTCCGTCTGTTTGAAATGGTAAAGAAAGGATTCTTCAAAGCATATACTTCGTACTACGTGACCAGCGAATTGGAGAAAGCTCATG
>WQZJ01000093.1 GCA_009780795.1 Methanomassiliicoccaceae archaeon | reverse complement strand
CGCGAACACCATATCCGTGAGCATGGCTACCAAGGACGATGTTCTTAACGTTATGAAGGAGAAAGGAAAACCCATGAGTGCCGGTGATGTCGAGAAGGCACTCGGTGCGGACCGGAAAGAGATAGACAAGGCGTTCAAGGAGCTGAAAGCCGACGGGTCCATAGTCTCGCCCGTGAAATGCAAATGGGAACCCGCCGGTAAGTGAACTCCGTCAGTCCATTCTTCTCAGCGTGTTCATCACGCCGTCGAGAAGCCGCATAGTTCCGCCGAGACCGAGGACCGGGCGCTCCTTCAGTTGAACTATTATGCGTCCCGGTCTTGTGATATCGAATCCCTCGGGTATCAGGCCGCGGTACATCGCGGACGCGATGTTCACGCCGTCACCTATCATGACGCTCACGGGTGCATCGAAAACATCCTCCGATATCTCAAGATCGTTCTTGTCCGCGAATTCTTTTATCTCACCGTCGAACGACCTGTCAGTTCCGGTGTTCACCGCTATCGGCAGTATCCCGAGGTACGAGTACAGGAAGGTCATCACAGGATACGCTAAGGAGGCACCGGCGACGACGGAGAACGTGTGGCCAACGGTCGGTTTGTGTACTGTGTACAATGTAAGCAGAACGTGTGCCGCACGTTCTCTTTTATCTTTGATCGCTCTCATCGCCGCGGAAGGGTCCGCGTTAAGTTCTTCGCATATACTCAGTATCCAATCTTCAAGCGCGTTGAAGCCTATGGGCGCACCCATCTTCGATTCTGTGTACGGAACGTCGAGATTACGTTCGTACCACTTCGCGATGTCTTTACCGAAGCTTCTGTGCACTATCACGTTAAGCTCCGCCCCGCCCGATTCACGCAGTTCCGATACGGTGCATCCTGCGCCTATCACGGTGTTGACGGTGATGCCGCAGAGACCTAGCAGCTGCTTCAGGTCACTGATGCTGTCCTCCCACCCGAGGTCCCATATCGACATCCCGACGAGGTTCACACCCTTTCTCTCTTTCTTCCTTTCAGGTGCGATCGCCTCCAGTATCCTTATCATCGTGTCCTGGAACCCGTCCCCCAGCGGGACGGACGGCATCGGACTCTCTATTTTTACCACAATGCCCTCTTCCGAGCTCAGAATGAGAGGTTCACCTATCAGCGACGCGCCCGGGGAGTTGATGATACCTATAAGATTCGGTCTCAGTGCCCTCGCGTCCTCGAACACCTCGTCCAGCTTCCCTCCGGTCCCCATTATATAATCGTCACCGTCCATGTACGTACACGGGACCCTCGGCTGAGTGAAAAAGAACCGTCTGTAATACTTGAACGGTTCGTTCGTGTACGATTCCTTGTCCCTGCACGGATATGCGTGCTCCGCGAACCACGCCGGATACGATTTGCATCCAGTCGGTCCGTTCATTATCGTCACCGCATCCTTTATACCTTCGAACGCCAGCGAGATCCCGAGGATACCTTCCGGTTGGTCGTATTCAGATGACATCTTTCCTCCACCCCTCCCTCATCGGAACTTTCAGTGTTCTGAGCCACGTCTCGGCGAAGTCCGGGCCGGCGAACGGTGTCGTGTCCGGGTTCACCGGAAGATAGCACGTCCTTATCCCGCCGTCTATCGGATACGTGGACAGCAGGAGGTCCGGTGTTTTCTCCTTGATATCGTTCTTTATCCATGCGTCGGTGTCCGGGTCCACCGGTATGTACGGATCGAGTATCCTTTCCGTTCTTTCCTTCATACCTTTCAGAAGGTCGGGCCTGCCGCCCGGTATCATCTCCACTCCGTAGATGTTCTCCAATTCCTTCATCGCAGAACCGTCAAGCACATCCATGACCACACATCTCACGACGCCCATACCGCAACCCGAGGCCGCTTCCATCAGCCAGTTGATGTCGCGTCTCATTCCCACGATGTACAGCTTCTTGCCTTCGAGATCTTTTCTTAGGTAGCTCAGCCTGTTCTCGAACTCCTTCCTCATCTCATTCACGATCGCCGTTGCCGTTCCGGTCTCGTTGAAGTGTTCCCCGATCTCCATTATCCACCGCTCCGCCTCCCTCATACCGGGGCGTGCCATGTTCTCGGTGGCCGTGAGCTTGAACTCTTTGCGGAGGAACGCCATTGTCTCCGTAGCCATCGTATCCGGTGTCATCAGTATACACAATTCCGCTCGGGGTATGTTCTTTATGTCTCGGACCGATGTGTCACCGACACAGGTGCAGTTCATTCTTATGTTCATTCTTTCCAACACGTTCGTAACAAAATCTATGTTCGATTTCGTGTTGATGCCGAATGTCTTTACTCCGATCAGATTGACGGAACGTTCCTTCTCGCCTTTCACGGCAAGCGAACGTATGAGCTCTATGCATGCGTCCGTTGCGCCCTGCATGTAATCCCCTTTGATGTTACCGTCCTCTATTATCGGTATTATTGTCACGTTCGGGTGCTCCTCACGGACACGAGCGATCATTCCCTCGACATCCTCCCCTATTATCCCGGACGGGCATGAGGTGGCCACCGCTATAGTTTCGTTGCCCTTCTCTATCATCTCTCTGACATCCGATTCAAGTGACGCTATACATCCGAATATCATGTCCGAATCATCCATGTTACTACATTTGACGTTCGGTCGGGCGAACGGGCGTATCGGAAGGTCACCGTTCGTGAACGAGCGGCGCAATGCGTTCGTGACCATCTGAACGGCATAATGCGCACAATCCCTCGGAGCGTGCAGCACGGTCGCCAAACCTTCCACGGAGAGCGTTATGCACAGTGTACCGGCGAACGCGCATCCGTGGACGACCTCTTTCTGAGATGTGCTTCGCGGTGCGCATCTCTTCGTGGTCGGTTGCTCTTTGACGATCCTCTCACGAACATCGATATCCTTTTTCACTATGGAACGCCCGAGAACGGTCGCCTCAAGCTCCGCCTCCGATAAGGATTTGGCAGTATAGCGTTCCCCGGCCGTCACGTCATCCGCGAGCTTATGGAATTTTTTCGCTATGTCCGAGTCAGGGAACGCTTCTACCACTGTCTTTCCGATCCGTTCCGCCTCCAGGAACATCTTTGAACGTTCAAACTCAGCCACTATCGGTATGCCGACGGCGTCGGAGAATCTTTTTACTCTGTCTATCTCCTCCTCGTCGCCACGGCTGTTGAATATTATCCCTCCGATCCGGTCGGGATTGTAGTTGGCCGTTCCTTTCAGTATGTTGTTAGCAGCATATACGGACATGAATTCGCCCGATGTCACTATGTACACAGTATCAGCGTAACTGTTCCTCAGCGGGACGGCGAACCCTCCGCAGACGACGTCGCCGAGGACATCATACAATGCGATATCCAACTCAACATTGTCTATCCCGAGATCCTCCAAGAGATCGAATGCCGATATTATCCCTCGTCCGGCGCATCCTATACCTGGTTCCGGACCTCCTGCCTCCACGCATATGCATCCCTTGTACCCGCGCTCGGCGATATCCTCGAGTTTTCTTTCATTCTCTTTTGTGTCCCTAAGATACGTGAGGATTGTCCGCTGATCTCTTCCGGACATCAGGAGCCTCGTAGAATCGTGTTTCGGGTCACAACCGATCTGCATGACCCTTTTCCCCTTTTCGGAGAGCGCGGCGGTCAGGTTCGACGATATGGTCGATTTGCCTATCCCTCCCTTTCCGTAGACAGCTATCCTCTTCATGAACGCGTCGAGTAGGCGAACACCGTTTATAATAATTTGGATTATTCATCCAACCAAGCATCCAACCCGATACCTCAGGATCACATTAAGAAAACAACCATTCGGGCCGTGTTTCCAGACATAACCATGTCTATAAGAACGTCCGTCCTGCGCCGTCCGGAGGCACACCCTTGTGGCCTTCCTAAAGCGACTGCATCCGACATATGCCGCCTGTCCGGTCCTTGAACGCTCGGGAGGCAAATCCTGCAGCTTCATCATATCCTCGAGACAGCGGCACTGTCGCGATCGCTGACGGCAACTTTGGATGCGCATCCACGGGCGGCGCATTAACAGCGATATAATTTTCTCAATATAAAAATATCGCACCTGTTTTCGTCTCGTCAGGAACGCTGGCTCAACAAATAACACTGCAGAACACGCTCGTTCGCGGCTAGAATTTTCTTCAAAAATATCTATTTTTATCGTAAATTCGGCCGTTGGAACGGGGTTGAAAGGATGGGTAAGACATGTGATCCGTGTGTTATTATCCATATCATTTATCATTAGCCAGCATATGATTCCGCGGTGCGGTGAGATCGTTCCCGATACGTTTGGAAAATATGTTCAGAAAAACAGTTCCCTCGTCATTTTGTAGGTGTCCGCATACTCTTTGCCCAACAAAATGTCCTTTGCCCGCCTCATCCGTTCCTGTCGCCGGCCCTTTCGAGTATCTCCTCCGAGCCCAGGAACAGTGAGCGCAGTCTCTCCGCTGTCTCGTTGTCGGCGTTCCACAGTCCTCTCTCGATCGCTTCTAGCAGTCTTGACGTTATCTTTCTCAGGGCGTCCGGGTTGTTGTTCTCTATCCACTGTTTATTATCGCCGTCAAATAGGAATTTCTCGGCCATGGACTGATACATCCAATCTTCCATAACGTCGGATGTAGAATCCCATCCGAAGGAGAACTCCACCAGGTTCGATATCTCCTGTACGCCTCTGTAACCGTGTCTTTTCAAACCTTCCACCCATTTCGGGTTCAGCACCCTGCTTCTGAAAATGAATTTACCTTCT
>WQZJ01000092.1 GCA_009780795.1 Methanomassiliicoccaceae archaeon | reverse complement strand
TAGGACATCTCCCTCAGCAGTGATTCTATTTCGTCCACTTCGGAGGCCGATACCGTATCGACCTTGTTTATCAGAACAAGATCAGCCACACCTAACTGATTCCTCAGCGGGCGCTCGAACATTCGCCTCACCTTGAGTATCCTTTCCGCGTCTACCATAATAATTGTAAAGAGCGACGTTACCGTCAATCCCGCAACACCGTCGACCGCCGTTATCACATGGTTCGGATCGGCTATGCCCGTCGGTTCAACGATGGTTATATCGGGAGCGATATGTGCTTCTATGGTACGCAATGTGTCAATGAGGCCGGTCTTCATGGTGCAGCATATACACCCTCCCCTCAGCTCCCTTACCTTCATACCGCTGCGTTCGAGTATCTCACCGTCGATACCTATGCTGCCTATCTCATTCTCTATCACGGCTATCTTCATTCCCCTGTCGGCAAGGATGCCCGCAATGCCTAGAATGGCGGATGTCTTGCCTGACCCCAACATACCCGATACAATGAGGATGCGCATATCACGCAATATGTACGTGACTAAAAAAACTATGCCGTCGATTCTTCGTCCAGAGTGCCGTCGAAGATGCTGTTGATGTGATCTATGTCCATCGATATACGATAATTTCTGCAAACGGTGCATTCAATATCCTTTTTAAGCTGTTTCTTCATGCGAACGGTACATTTGTCCAATGAGACTATGTTACCGCAGTCGCAATATATCTTGAACATGTCGCAGGACCTGATGCCGTCGATCGTCCGGGAAGGTATCATGCGACCTCTCCGGCGAATGCGTGAAGTGCATAAAAAGCCCTAGCTGACATCAGTGCGTCCATTATTTTACTCTCCGTTAAGGCACCTTTGAACGCCGGTAGTCAAATCCCACCTTACCAGCCCGGATGCCCCTGTGGTATGCTATCGGAGATGTACATATAACCATTTCGACAATATTCATTTTGGAGGTTATATAACCTACAAAAAAACTGGTTACTAACGTCGTTAATCAGAAAGTATACTTGGGAAAAATTTCAAAAGTGTGAAAAAAATGAGGTTTTCAGAGCTCTCCCAGCTGTTTGAGCTGCGCGAGCACATAATCGCGTATCTCCGAGGGGTCTTTTCTGTGAACGCGCTTGCCGGCCCTCATCAGCGGTATCTCCGCTATCTCCATCGGAGAGCCGCATGAACATGTCACATCATCGTCATCTGAAAGCGAGACATCCATGGAAAGACAGCGCGGGCACCTGTACGTGTACTTCCTTCCGCCGAACTTTCCTTTCTTGGAGATGGACACACCGTTCTTGCAGACGAGGTCCATCGATATGTCAAGGGTGGGTGCGTTGCTTATGGACGTTCCGACCCCGAAACCGGAGACGCCGGCACCCATCAGCTCCCTTATGCTCGTTTCGTCCAGGCCGCCGGACGCTATTATCTCTACGTCCTTGAACCCCTTGGAGTCAAGCTCCCACCTGACCTCTTGTATTATTTCCCTCATCGAACCTCTCCTTGAACTTGGTGTATCGAGCCGAACACCTTTGAGGTCTTTGATTATGTTGCATGCGTTCACTGATGCTTCCCGCTCATCCGAGAATGTATCGACGAGCACTATACGCGGTACGGACCTCTCTATCGTCTCGTCGAACGCCTTGAACGCTGCCTCGTCGCTGCCCATTATCAGCATGAGCGCATGCGGAAGCGTTCCGACTGCCTCCCTTCCTATTATGTCGCCGCCTATCTTCGATGCGACGTCGTCACACCCGCCTATGTACGCAGATCTGTCAAGAACACCCGAAATAGCGGGATGCATCCTTCTGTTGCCGAACGCCATTACTTTCTTATCCTTGGCAGCACACCTCACCCTGGCGGATGCGGTCGCCACGCCGGACGGATGGCAGAGCATCCCCAGCATGGCCGTCTCCATCTCCCCGAACTCAGCGTAGCGGCCGCGGATGTTCATCAGCGGCACGCGTATGCCCTTCGGTGACCTTGACCTGAATATCGTTCCCTCGGGAACTCCGAATATGTCTATGTCCATCCCTTCCGCGAGACGGAGTATCTCCTCGGTACCGCACAGCACCGCCCACGGCCATTTGTTCGGCAGCGAGCCTAATGTGAACTCTGCCCATACCTCGGTCCCGTCCAATCCCTTGGCGGAGATTATCTTCTTCGTCCTCTCAAAGTAGACGTCAGTGGTGTACGCCTCCCTTATCTCGTTCTCACCGGCCGCAAAGAGTCTTTCCAAATCAACACCTCATAACATGAATACCTTCTTTCCGGGGAAGATCGCCCTGGACCCCAGTTCCTCCTCTATCCTCAGGAGACGATTGTATTTTGCCGTTCTCTCGCCGCGCGCAGGGGCGCCCGTCTTGATCTGACCGGACCCCCATCCCACGGACAGGTCGGCGATCGTCACGTCCTCCGATTCACCGGACCTGTGCGATACGACCACACCGTAACCCTTATCGAAGCTCATCCTTGCCGCATCACCCGCTTCGGTGACAGTGCCTATCTGGTTGACCTTCAGAAGAAGCGCGTTCGCGGCGCCTTCGGATATGCCGTGCGCCAATCGTTTAACGTTGGTGACGAACAGGTCGTCACCTACCACTTGCACCCTGTCACCAACCTTCTTCGTAAGCTCGGCGGTGGATGCGAAATCGTCCTCGAAGAACGGGTCCTCTATGCTTATCAGCGGATATGCCTTCGTCATCGCTACGTAATGGTCCACCAGCTCACCTGCTGACAGATCTTTGCGATCGAGGCTGTACACACCGTTCGCGAAGAATTCGCTGGATGCGGCGTCGAGCGCCAGGAAGACATCCTTACCGGGAGAATAACCGGATGCGGACACCGCATCCATTATCGTGTCCATCGCCTCCGCCGATGTCCCCAGCGGCGGTGCGAAACCGCCCTCATCGCCTATATTGACGGATGCGGGGCCGTACCTCTTCTTCAGCAGCGACTTGAGGGACGCATATATCTCGGCGGATGCCGCCAGACAATCCGAGAACGAAGATACGCCTGCAGGAATTATCATGAACTCCTGTATCGCCAACTCCCCGCCCGCATGCTTCCCTCCGTTTATGATATTGAACATCGGCACCGGTAACGTGACGCCGTCATCGCCTATGTGCCCGTACAGCGGGATGTTCTCGGCGAACGCGCCTGCGTGCGCCGCCGCGAACGAGACGGCTGTCAGCGCATTGCCGCCGAGTCTCGTCTTGTTCTCGGTGCCGTCCAGCTCGACCATCGCCGCATCCACGGACGACTGATCGGAAACGTCCATTCCTATGAGCCTCTTGGCGATCTCGCCCCTTATGTTGTCCACGGCCTTCATCACGCCCTTTCCGGAATACCTCTTCCCGCCGTCCCTGAGCTCATGAGCCTCGAACGACCCTGTGGACGCGCCGGAGGGCGCTATCGCCGTTATTCTGTGTCCGCGCACGGTTATCTCGGCCTCCACCGTCGGATTGCCCCTTGAATCAAGTATCTCTCTGGCCCAAACTCGCTCTATCTTCATCGTATCACTTCATCTCGTATTCCGTCATGTTTCGGAGCAGAAGCCCCTTATCCCTGTCCGTTATGCCCTCGGGCTGCATCGACACCAGTAGCGTCACCGCTCTCTTGGAGCTGTTGTTGACCGTCTGGCTTATCATCGCGAGCACGGAGCTCAGGTCGTTGCTGTCTATGAGCCTTTGCAGATCGTCGACAGCGATGACCGGGTTCTTCGAAGAATCGATGAACGATGTCATCGCAGCGGTCACCGAGCCCATCTTGGCCCCGCAAACGTAATTAGGTCCTTCCTTGGAGGACAGTGCTATGACCTTGATGGAATCGTTCCTCATCAGCTCTTTGACACCTTTCACCGTTCCGGATGTTATGAACAATATGTCGTCACCGCGTTCCGCGAAGGACCTGCATGCGTTCCTCAGCTGTATCGGTTCTTCCTCCGTGAACAGATATGACCGTCCGAACTTCAATTGAAGATCATCCTTTTTGACATGTTCCTTCATCGTCTGCGACGGCATCTCGACCCGTGTGAAGAACGTTTTGATACGACCTTTCTTCTCCGATCGGGCTTCGGTACCGTCGATGAGACATGTGACGTCGGTACTCCTGAACGGTTTGCATAGCCATCCTTCGACGTACACTTCGGCCTGCATCTCCGCCTTGTTGTTGGCGATCATTATGATCCTAGGACGTACGTCCTCCCTGCTGATTATCTTCTGCAGCTTGCCGGTGCCGGAGCCTTCCAGCTGTGTGTTCAGGAACACCAGCTCGGGTCTGTGAGCGTTGAAAAGTTCGACCGCGTCCTTGATCGTTCCCGCGGTGTGTATCTTCCTTTCGGCCGAGGAAAGCAGGTCGGACATCATCTCTCTGGTCGTTACGTTTTCATCAATGATCAGAACTCTCATCCACTTCTCCCCCGGACAAGGAACCCAACGGTTGTCCCAACCGATTCAAAGTATATTAATTGTCACAAAACTCGAACGCAGGCGACGGAACCGCATGCGTATCTTAAGAAAATGATGATGCGGGCCGGTAGGCCCGTATAAGCGTGCACGCTTATGATTTCCTGCTCTCTTTCGCCTTGGGCCTGAGCTTGCTGTAGCCGCATTTTCTGCATTTGTCCGCCTTCGGTGGGTTGGTGGCGTAGCAGCTCATGCATACCGACTTATCAAGGAGTCTGTGCTCAGCTTCTTTGAAACGTGCCATGGTGATTCTCCGACTGCTCCAATATGGAGCTATTATTTATATGTTCGTTGAAGGGGGCTGACAGGAAATCATACCCTCATCCCCGAACTCGATAGTTCGAGTCCCACTCTGAAGTTATG
>WQZJ01000091.1 GCA_009780795.1 Methanomassiliicoccaceae archaeon | reverse complement strand
GTACATGTCCGCGCTCTTCATACCGCATACCGACTCCTCCAGGTTCCCGACTTACGCCGACAAGAGATGATGCGCATCCGCGGTCCCTCGCATGAGTGTGCGCACACGGTCACCGATATGCGTGGCGTACGATCCCAGCGGTGGTCTTTAATACGGCACGGACGATGACAAACAGATGGACTGGAATTTTGCGACGACACTGATAGGTTCGTTGCCGTACGGCAGCGCAAAGGAAGCGCTGGACAAAGTGCTCGACGGAAGGATAACGTGCCCGGCGTGGCCGCAGATGCAGGCGCTCGGATATTCGGAGAGCATGTATGTGCAGACCGGATGCCGTCTTCCCGGTATAGAGATAGATGATGTCGGCAAGAAGATAACAGTTGACATCGACTCGTACGATCCGACGGAGATATACACCGCGATACTGTCCGAGGATGTTTCGTATTTCAGACATCCCGAGGAGTTCCACCGCGGTTTGTATGAGTTCACCGGTCGTGATCTTTCTAAGTTCAAGGCGATCAAGGGGCAGGTTACCGGTCCGATAAGCGAAGGCCTTCAGATCGTGGACAGGAACGGCAGATCGGTAATTTACGATGAATCATATTCCGAGATAGTGAGAAAAGCGGTCAACATGGCCGCCAGATGGCAGTCAGAAGAACTGTCAAAGCACAACAGTAACGTCATCCTGTTCTTCGACGAACCGTCGTTCACGTTGCTAGGAACGCCGTTCGCGTCCGTATCCAATGAGCAGGCCGCGGAGTGGCTGAACGAATCGATGAAAGGAGTGGAATGCAGCAAAGCCGTCCACTGCTGCGGGAACACGGACTGGGCGATACTGCTTGGGACGGACATGGATATCCTGAGCTTCGATGCGTACTCGTACTCGCATACAGTGGCAATGTTCCCCGAGGAGGTGTCCCGCTTCCTTGAGAGAGGAGGGGCGCTGTCATGGGGGATGATACCCAGTACCGACGATCTTGCGGCGTCAGAGACGGCAGCCGGCGTTGTGAAACTATTCAAAGAGAACATCGCCGCCATGGTCGGAAAGGGCGTGGATGAGGACCTTCTCGTCAGAAGGTCCATTGTAACACCACAGTGCGGTCTCGGCGGGATGTCACCGGAGATCGCCGACCGGATGATAGATATGCTCCGTGACGTATCGGATGAGATGAGGGAACATTACGGGGTGACCGAATGATAATAGCTTTAGCAGGCAAAGGCGGCGTGGGGAAGAGCTCCATATCCTCACAGCTGATACGTCAGCTGTCGAAGATGGGCGTGGTGCTGGCGGTGGACGCGGATCCGAACACAAACCTTCCGGATAAGTTGGGATTGCCAGTGGAGACGACGATCGGTGAGATAAAGAACCGCGCCGTGAAGGACCCGGACTCCATCCCAGGCGGGATGAGCAAGCACGAGTTCGTTTCAATGGAGGTCCGCAAGGCCATGCACGAGCATGATAACATAGACATGCTCGTCATGGGAAGGCCGGAGGGAGAGGGTTGTTACTGTTTCATGAACAATGTGCTCAGGGAATGTTTTGACACAATGATCAAAAGATACAAGTTCACAGTGGTCGACAACGAAGCGGGCATGGAACATCTGTCCCGTAAGATATTACCGAGGGCGGATGTGCTGCTGCTCGTATCCGACCCGACCAGGATAGGGATACGCACCGCCGCCAGGCTATCCGCGGTAGCGTCCGAGGTGGGGATGGAGATAGGCAGGAGGATACTGATAATAAACAACCTTCCCGGCGATCTTCCCGCCGAGCTCGCGGAAGAGGCGGCCGCCTGCGGTTTTACCGGGGTCGCCGCGATAGGTCATGATCCACTCGTATACACGGCCGGACTGGAAGGTTCGGCGCTCAGGCTGCCGGATGATTCCAAACTGAGCCAGGGCGTCCGTGCGATCGTTAAGATGATCACTTAAGTTCTCTCAGGAATTTTGGTATGTCCCGTGATTCCGTCGTTCCGATGATCACATCACGGCCCAGCAGCTCATGCAGTTTCGCGGACATCCGTGCGACCAGACCTGGTATCACGACGATACCGTCCGATCTCGTCAGGACGCCACTCGCGTTCAGCGACTCCGCCACGTGCTCAGCGCTGAATTTACCGGCAGAATATGCGGTCAGCACCGACAACCCTTCGGTGTCAACGATCTGCAGCCACACCGGTATCTTCGATTTCTCTATGTCCGCACGCACCGTGAAATAGGTGAGCGAGAAATTCGTTGTGAAGAATATGGGCGAATGCCCGTCCGGCTCGCCTATTGGATATAATCCTTGTTTCACCTGTATCGGTACCTGCGGGTCCGTGTAGATATTCTGGCGGAGAGTGAACAGCGGTAACGCCTCATAATTCTTCAGGTCGTCGAATATCACCAGACTTCCGTATTTCATCGTTGACATGACGGCCATCGCCACCGCATATTCGCCGGACCCTACACGGTTCATCAGCGGATATCCGAACTGTTTGAATCTCTTCCTTATGGCGCTTCGTCTCACGACAGTGTGGCGTTCGATGCACTCCTTCAGGTTGGCGGACCCGGTGTCCAACACGATGTCGTTCACTCCGGCGGCCGCAGCCGCGGCGGCGAGGTCCGCGAGCCTCTCCATATCGGTGTCCCTCAGGACAAGGGGGCAGGAGTTATCCTTTGCGATAGCAATCATCTCGCCTGCGTTCTCGTGCACAGCGCAGTACAGCAGCGGCCTTCTGTGCGCCGCCTCTTTTATCACTTCTTTCAGTATCCCGGCGCCGCATTCCAGTATGAACG
Source organism: Methanomassiliicoccaceae archaeon (assembly GCA_009780795.1). Taxonomy (GTDB): domain Archaea; phylum Thermoplasmatota; class Thermoplasmata; order Methanomassiliicoccales; family Methanomethylophilaceae; genus Methanomicula. The sequence goes on along the minus strand of WQZJ01000091.1, from coordinate 2,088 downwards.
GTCTGTCCCATGAGCCCATCACCGCGTTCACCGCTTTTATGAACACACCGGCGTCGCCCGAATCGCATCTCACCGACACCATATCCACATCAAAGACCGTGCCGACCCTCTCAAAACTTAATTTCTTCACGGCATCGATGCGCTCCGGAATGTCGCATCTGTCCGAGATCGTGACAGCATACGCCGTCGGATTGATGAATCGGCGTTCGTGTCTGTGCAACACCGTCTCACCGCCCATGTTCACGTTCCCAACGGCAACGGTCCTGACGGGCGGAGCGGTCGTCGACTCCATTGCGTCCTTGGACTCACGGCTCACATGCGGACAGTCGTCCATCTTCGCCTTCTGGTTAGCAAGGAGCATCGCGAACGCGAGGCAGGTGGGCTGACCGCAGTCCTTGCAGTTGGTCTTCGGCAGAAGTTTGAAGAACTCTATTGCTGTGGGCATCATCCGCACCTCAGTTCTTCCGCATAGCCGAGCACCATGTCCGCCGCAGCGGGCCCTCTCATTATGATGATGTCCGCACCGGAGGTCATGGCAGCCATCGCTGTGATAGTTTCCCACCACGTGACTCTGCTGACCGCGCTTCCGAGACCGTCGTCGTCGCTCACGGCGTCGCCGACGTCCCATGCGCCGGTCGCATCGCATATCATCGGTATCTGCAGCATCTTGTCACCGGACAGTGCGGCAAGTCTTATCCTCTCATTTACGGAATACGAATAATCCAGGCCCATACCGAGTGGGGCCATCAGCGGATCCATCAGCACATTGTTCCTGTCGACGCCGAAGTCCGTTAGGATTATGTTCATCTGTTTCGCGAGGTTCACGTCCAGGTTGGAGAATGCGATGACGTTGTGCCCGCCGGCGATCGCCGCTGACGATATGGTCTTGTAATCGTCCTCATCCGCCTTCGCGAGTATGAGCCTTGTGTCCTTAACAGCAGCACTGATCTCTCTCATTACCTCGCGGTCCGTATCGGGTGTTCCGCATCCGAAGACGATCACAGGCAACGGTACCGCATCGATCACGTTCTTCACAAGATCGGCCGCCTCCTTTGGTGTTCTCTTCCCTTTATCCGGGTCAGTTCCCTTCAGGCGGAGGCATATCATGTCCATGCCGAGCGACATCCACATCCTCGCCCATTCCACGGGGTCGCGCTGACGGCCGTCGAACATCGCCGCCGCCAGCTCAGGATAGTCGGACAGATCGTCGACCACCTCGCCCGCGATCATAACTCTGCGTTTGCCTGTGTTCTCCGATGAGAGGAACGGCATCCCGTCCGCCCCGCCCGCAACGTATCCGCGGCCGAGGTCCGTTTCATTTATCTTCCCTTGATATTTCTCGTCGGTCTCCGGTATCTTCACGGTATCACTCCATCAGCGGTGGCATCGTTGCCGCCGGGTGCCCCTTCTCGGCCATCCATGTCATGAGGCCTTCGGCATCCTCGGTCACGGTCTCGTCGGCTATCTTGTCGTAGAGGTCGGGTGCGCCCATGCTTGCGCCTATCCTCCTTATGTCGTCCGCCAGGGACTCCTTCAGGCGTTTGGGCATCCACGCCACCCTTACCAGGCCGCCCTCCGCGGCTATGAACTTCCTGCTTGTTATGTATCTCTTCCCGATGCCCATGAATCCCGGTGTCTGGCGTCCGCCGCCTATCGAGCCGGCCAGAGTGGAGAATTTCATCCCCACCGGCGTCATGCCGGTATGGTCGCGATCCACAAGGACCACCGCTTGCATGTCCGCCGTCATCGCCACGATGACCTCGAAACAGCCACATGAGGTCATAGGGGAGTCCATGAGACTGTACATGCACATCCTCTCGATGTTGCCGTGCGACTGCATACGGACGATATCGTTCGTCCCTTTCCATTCCCCTTTATCGCCGCTCAGTACGTCGCCCTTCGCGACGGGTGCGTTAGGTCCGTTCGGGGACAGCCCGTTGCTCGCCTTCGCATCGAGCCAATTTATCGCGCCGCATAACCCCAGACGTTCCGGGGCCACTATGCAGACGTGGTCGGGCGCGAACGACTGGCACATGGTGCACGTATAGAACACATCGACCGAATCGTCTGTCAGCCCCCTCAGTCTCT
>WQZJ01000090.1 GCA_009780795.1 Methanomassiliicoccaceae archaeon | reverse complement strand
TTCGACAACGGGCAGCTCGAAGGCGCCGTTGCCTATGCACACGACAACAAGGTGAAAGTTTACGTCACTGTGAATACATTGATAAAGAACTCAGAGATGGCCGATGCCATCTCCTTCGTGAAATATCTGAAGGACATCGACGCAGACGCGGTCATAATACAGGACACCGGACTTCTGAGAACGATCGGACGCGTTGATATACAGAAGCATGCATCCACGCAGATGGGCATCCATTCCCGGAAGGGATTGGAATGGTGCTCTGAAAACGGCATCGACAGGGCGATACTCTCCCGGGAGCTCACGCTGAGCGAGATCGAACATGTCATAACAGACTCGCCGGTGGAGACAGAGGTGTTCACGCAGGGGGCGCTCTGTTACTCGTTCTCAGGAGGTTGTTTATTCTCCAGCATCGTCGGCGGACGCAGCGGCAACAGAGGGGAGTGCGCACAGCCTTGCAGGAAGAGATACACATCCGAAAAGAGAGCGGGCTATCTGATGAACACGGCCGACCTGTACTGCATAGACCATTTCCATAGGCTTGATGGAATGGGCGTGACATCGATGAAGATCGAGGGCAGGATGAGAAGTCCCGCGCACACGTATCTCACGTCGAAGGTGTACTCCCTTACCCGGAGCGGTAACGACCCAGATGAGCTGGAAAGAATGAAAAAACTGTTGATGACGATATTCAACCGCGGGTACGGCACCGGGTACATGGACGGCGTGAGGAACGTCGTTCAGCCTGTGTATCCCGACAACAGAGGATATTTACTGGGTTCCGTCGATATAAAGGACAGAAGGTTCAGCACCGAAGGGATGGACATCAATGTAAAGGATGGCATCAGCGTATTCAAAGGGGAGACGAAAGCGGGCGGTTTCAAAGTTTCCAATCCGGGAAGGATCACCGTCCCGTTCAGCATCGGCGACGGGACGTATGAGATATACAGGACCTACGATCCGCGTATAGACGAGATAAAGAACATATTCTCCGACGTTCCGAAGCTCACCGGGACGAAAACAATGGATGCATCCAAATTCGAACCGAAGATCGTTCCCCGCGAGAGGAGAAGAGCCGAACTTTCCTTCTACGTATCGTCTATGAAAGTTCTGAACACCGTTCTGAGATATGCGGATCGAATATACTTCGACATGAACGATGATGCGCCTTCAGCGAAGGCGATATGCGAGAACGCCAGGAAGGAATTCGTCACCATATTGCCGAGATTCGATCCGTTCGACACAATGCCTGACGGTAACGTCATGATGCACAGCCCCGGTCAACTGAATTTACCGGCAACGGGTAAGAGATTCGGAAGTTATCATATGAACATGTTCAACTCCATGTTCCCTAACGTTCTGGATCTGATAACATTATCAACTGAATTGTCAAAGGATGAGATAAAGGTCATTTGCGACCGCTATCCCGGAAGGGTGGAACAGATGGTCTTCGGACGCATAGAGCTTATGCTGACAAGGGACCCTGAGATGTGCGGCTGTACGCTGACCGACGAACGTAATTATTCATTCCCTGTGTACAGGGACGATAGAGGATTCTCACACATCCTTAACTCAACGGACCTTCTGCTCATAGACCGCCTGGACGAGTTGGAATCATTCGGGATAGACTCCTTCGGGATAGACCTTCGTAAAAGACCTGCTGAGACAGCTGAGAAAGTTGCGAAGGCGTTCTTCACACGCGACAGGAAGATGAAAAACAGGTTAATAGAGATGTGCGGCGGCAGCATAACATACGGACACTACGCGCGCGGCGTCTGAACCTCTCGATCGTGATCGACGCCGCATGTACACTAACTGTACACATACCCCTTATAAGCACGGCCATCCGGTGTTCATATATGAAACTGAACCGCAAGGGAGAGGGCGGATTCATGGAGTCCATGCTGGCGGTGATGGTCGTCGTTATTTCGTTAACAGCGTTCCTGTCATTTCTGCCGTTCTCAATGTCCGTTGAAGATTATGTTGATCACGATATAAGATCGGACATCCTTGACGGCGTCCGAATATCCGGCGGGAAGATAGAGACGGAGATCGGTGAAAGGATCGAGGAAACGATGATCCGATACGGTTACGAAGGAATGACGATAATCCTCTCCGTATCCGACGGCATCTACGGATCGGAGGTCACGTTCTCGGCCGGTTCCCGTGATTCTGATAACATTGTGTCCAAGAACGGTACGATCACGGTGAGAGCGGACGACGGGCGTTCGGTCCCTGTCAAATATTCGATGGCGGTGTGGCTATGAGATACGGCAGGAAGGGTATGGCATCCATAATCGATGCGTTCATGTTCATCACGATCATCGGCCTCATAGCCGCGGGGATATTCGCTGCCTCGGGTGTGAACGTCGAAAAGGAGGAAACTGCAAAGACAGCTTACGATTCGTTCTTTGATATACGATTAAGGACGAACGATATGTTCGATGACGCAGACACACAAAGCGTCCGAATGTGCGACCTCATCGCAGCATACATGGTCACCGGCGAGGGCGGTATACCGGAATATGCGAAAACCGCATTAAAGTCGATAATACCGCCGATCTGCGGATATTCATTAGTGATCGAATACAACGGAATGAGATTCATGATAGGCGATGGGGGCGATAAGCTCACGTCACGGTACTCGTCCGAACTTCTCATATCGGACGGACGGACGATGATCGCGACACTGTCACTGTATTAGGCGCCGAACTTCTCAGAACGGTTGGCAAGGTCCATGCATATCCTGAGAAGGTCACATCCGCGTATGCGGCCTATCCTTCCCCTTGAACAGCCGAATTCACTGAATTTGACCGCATCGTCAGGTATCATGTTCTTCGTGTATATCGTCACGGGAACGGGATCACCGGTATGGTCGCCCACCTCTGACGGTGTGCAGTGGTCTGCTGTGAACACTATTACGATATTTTCCGGCATATTCCTCATTATATGGCCGGCCATTTCATCCAGTCGCGATATCACCGAGCACTTTTCCATCGCTTTTCCGTCATGACCGGAGACGTCGGACGCTTTCACATTCATCAGGACGAAATCATAATCATTGAGCAGATTCAGCGCTGTGTCCGCTTTCTTGATCATATCCGTGTCAAGACCGCCGGTGCATACCTCGGGGACGGATGCGATGTCCAGACCGCATATCCCGCATATCCCTTTGATCATGCCGACACCTGCCACGCAGGCCGCCCTCATATCGTTCTTCTCGGGGAACGGCACCATGTCCGGGAATGAACCGGCTCCTCTGGGCAACAGGATGTTCGCCTCAGGTAACCCTTTCTTTCTGCGCTCGACGTTCACCGGATGGTCCTTCATCCGTTCGTGGGATAATTCAACGAACTTGTTGACCACGGCGGCGGTGTGATCGGCCCTTCCGGTCCTTCCCTTCGATGTTGCCACCTTACGAAGGTCGTGCGGGTCCGCATCCGTGATGTCCGGGTCGAGGCCTTCCCCGCGGAGTATCAGGGCCGCCCTGTGCTCCGTGCCCTCTTTCACAAGGATCTCCGTTCCGTCTATCGCTATTCCGGAGAGTGCTTTCACTAACTCGGTCGTCTCCGGTGCTTTGATACGCCCGGCCCTTCTGTCGATGACCTCCATCCTGTCGTTGACGGTAGAGAAATTACACCTGAACGCCACATCGCCCCTTTTACCGATGAGGCCTATGCCGGCGGCCTCGAATGGACCGCGGCCGGTGTACACCTCGTACGGGTCATAACCGAGCAGTGCCAGATGTGCCGTGTCGCTTCCCGGCGGAACGCCGGGTGCGATGATATCCATTATCCCTGAATTCCCGCGAGCAACGAACTCATCGAGGTTGGGCGTCCTCGTATATTCGAGGGGCGTCTTGCCGTCCAGCATGTCGCATCCTCTGTCACCGAGGCCGTCCATCACCACGAAGAGTATCTTCTTTTTCATCTGATCACTTCAGTTTCTTCGTAAGCCATGCGATATTGTCCGCGAGGGTGTTCATCGTTGCCTTGCCTTCCTCGTCCTTCTCGAAATCGCCGGGAGCGAGTGACAACGTGAGGTTCCAATACGACGAACCCGGGACTATCATCTCACATATCGTGAAGAAGTGATTGATACTATCGAATACGTTCACCGCACCGGCGCGCCTGGCCGCGACCACGGCGGCACCGACCTTTCTCTTCAGAATGTTCCCGTTGGATCGGCATACATATCCACATCTGTCGATGAGTGCTTTGGTCTCAGGTGTGAGATCGGCGAAATACGTCGGCGAACCTATGAGTATGATGTCCGCGGACGCCATCTTCTGTACCCATTCGTTCACTTTGTCGTCAGTCTGGACGCATCTCATGTCCTTGGCCTGCCTGCATGCGCCGCATGCCCTGCATCCGCGCACGATCTCGCCGCCGACCTGAATGAATTCCGTCTCAATACCTTCCTTCTCCAGACCGCTCAAGACTATGTTCAGCATGCCTGCAGTGTTCCCGTTCTTCCTCGGGCTTCCGTTGAATGCTACTGCTTTCATAATATCACCTACGCGTCGGGCCACATCTCGGCGGCCATATCTCTCAGTTTGAATTTCATTATCTTCCCGCTGGCCGTCATCGGATATTCCTTGACGAAAGCGACGTACTTCGGTATCTTATACCAGGCGATCTTCCCTCTGCAGAAGTCCTGGACATCCGCCGGCGTCAGGGTAACGTTCTCCTTCGTAACTATGAACGCGGCCGGTTGCTCACCGTACTTCTTGCTCGGAGCTCCCACCAGCTGGACATCGCGTATCCCCGGCATGTTGTAGAGGAAATCCTCGACCTCCTTCGGATAGATGTTCTCGCCCCCTCTGATGATCATATCCTTTATCCTTCCGGTGACGGAGAAGTATCCGTTCTCGTCCTT
>WQZJ01000089.1 GCA_009780795.1 Methanomassiliicoccaceae archaeon | reverse complement strand
TGTCCGGAGAGGAACGAACTGGACCGGTCCAAGATCAGATTCTCGCTGACGAACATGCTGAGATTCGCCGACACACTGGACGCATTACCGTTGAATAAGAAAATGGAAAGAGATAATAGATTCTTCAAAGAGTTCGGCCTCGATATGACGTCGGACGCAGTGGAGGCTGACCGCGCATCGAACCGTTATCCGCTGCACGGTAAGTTCGACCTGCTCGTCGGAAATAAGATAATAGATTACAAGACCGGCAGACCGAAGGACATACTCTCGATCGCCCGGGAGATGGATCTCAAAAAAGAGACGGATTACACGGAGATGCAGCCGCTGGTCTATCTTACCGTTCTCGGCGACACCGACGGCGAGAAGGAGTTCATCCTCCTTTATCTCATGGATAACGAAACTGCGGCAGCCGATGGTCATTTCAAGATATCCGATAACATGAGACGGGCGGTACTTCTGAACATGAGGAAAGAGGACATCATACGCAACGGTATGCTGTGGGATCACCTTATGCGAACAAAAACCAGAAGGGAGAACCTCTCCGGTATGGAGGAAGGTTTCGGACACGCCCTCATCGATGCGGGGATACAGAACGCAGAGAATTGGCATGATGACATAGGACTTCACAACAGGATACTCGAACTTCAGAGTAAAAGGACAAAAACGGTCAAGGATGCGGTCGCATCCGCGATAAAGGCCGCCGGGAAATACATCTCCGGATGCTTCATCAGAGAAGGGGATGAGATACTTGTGCCTCTTGATTCGGCGGAGATGTTCGGGGAATATGTCAGAACGGTACACTCCAGAATAACAGAGCAGCAGGTGTCCGGTTTCCCGTGCGAACCGAGGAAGAGCTGTGACAGGTGCGGATTCAGACAGATATGTACGGACGGAGGAGGTGATGACGACGACGGACCTGAATGAGGATCAGAAGCGGATCGCGTCGACGGTTGACGGTATCGTTGTGGTGGACGCCGGCCCGGGCACCGGGAAGACGCACACGATCGTCCACAGATATATGAACATCCTTCGGAAGGACGTCGATCCCGCAGATATTTTATTGTTAACGTTCACCAACAACGCCGCGGCGGAGATGGAGGAGCGCGTGAAAGCGGAAATGACAGCGAAGGGTCTCCGTTCCGGTTCGGTCAGGTCGTCCACATTCGACTCGTTCTGCATGAAGGTGGTGATGGAATCACCGGAAACGGTGAGAAGTTTCTTCAAGACGAAGGAAACACTCACCAGAGGTGCGGGACTCGTTCAGAACGAGACGCTGGATCATGAATATTTCAGAAGCGTATACACCAGGTTCATAAGAAAGGAGGGCCGCCGTTACGGGACCATCCCTGCGGTCATAGGGACATCATGCGGTGATGTGTATGAGGTCATACAGCAGCTGATGAGCATAGGCATGGCACCGCTGCACGACGGTGAGTGGTTCGGGCGCGACAAGGGCGTGCTGCTCGGAAAGGATGATGAGTTAATAGCTGAACTGACAGCCATGGACGACCTCTGCGGAAAATACCGTGGGCTTGAGAAACTGCCGCCGGAGAGGATGTACGATACACTTACCGAGGAGAACATATCGGAAGCGGTCCGCGACCCTCGAAAGGAGTTGCTGGAGTTCGTTCACGATGTGTATTACGAATTCATCCGTTCCTCGATATCCGACAATCGCTTGACATTCGGCCTCAACGCACTCTTTGCGTTCATAACACTCCACGAGAACAAGAACATCCGAAATCTTATGTCATTCCGGTACGTGATGATAGATGAGTTCCAGGATACGAACGAGTTGCAGTTCATGATCTCACTGCTCATACTGAAGGAACCGAATCTCTGCGTCGTAGGGGACTGGAAGCAGGGCATATACGGCTTCAGGTACGCGACGATCGAGAACATCACCGAATTCGATGAACGTCTCAGAGAGATGAGGTCGTTCCTGAACAGACGCGAGAAACGGGTCGTCACCGGGATAGAGGATGCCGTTCGGTTGCAACTGACCGAGAATTATCGAAGCACTCAGCCGGTGATAGACGCATCCTTCAGAGCGCTCGGTTGCAAAGGGCATTCCGATGAGCCCGTCGTAGCGGCGGATGTGACCGAACTTATATCGGTGAGGCCTCACGACCGTACGAGGATCGAGAGGCTGTGTGCCGCCGGCAAGGACGAGGAGATATTGGCGATATTGGAAAAGATAAACGAATACGTGACCTCGTCGGACTACATGGTGGTCGAGCACGGAAAGGACGGGATCAGAGAACGAAGGCCGCAGTACGGCGATATCGCGGTACTGTGCAGGACGGGGGAGATGTGCATACGCGTCAAGGAGACCGCCGAGAGGTACGGTATTCCTGCTCATCTGCAGGGGGACGTCGACATCATGGACTCCCGTGAGGGGAAGCTCGTGCTCGCCTGGTTAAGATTCATAAACAACCGCAACGACCGCCGGGGGCCGGTGACGATACTCACGGACATGGGGTATTGCCTCGCTGAAATGAATAAGATGTTCCCGAAGGGAAAGAACAGTGAACTTCCTGCGGACATAGAGGAGTTGAGAAAGATACTCAGGCGAAAGAGAAGAAGGATCAACGACCTGCTGACGACCATATTCGACCATCACGGCCTGAACAACGATATCTCGCAATCGATCATATCGACCGTCGCGGCGGCGCACTCTGGCAGTATGCTCACCGTCTCCGACGTGATACGGATGATCGAGTCCGACATGGACCGGAGGTCCCGGTACGGCGTGGACGCTCTCCTTGACGGAAGGTCCGTGATGGTGCAGACCATGCACAAATCGAAGGGACTGGAATATCCGATAGTGATAATAGGCGGTCTCAACGTGAGAACGATGCCGCTCACCGGGAGCGGGCATGGGCACGCGGCAGTAAGGTTCGACCCGCTCCACGGGATAAGGATGACACAGGAATACGTCATCCTGGGAGGGCATCACAAGGTGTTCGAGGATTGGAAATGGAGAATGGTCAGGAACGCCGTCAAACCTGATTATGACGGTGAGCGCAGATTGTTCTTCGTGGCGCTGTCCCGTGCGAAACAATATATAACGATGACCTGCCGCAAGAAGAAGGAATCCTTCTTCATAAAGGACATCGGCGGAGAGCCGATGAGGGATGTGGACCCGCGACCCGATATGATGCCCGCCCGTGCAGATACGGTAACGGACGAAAGGCCGCGGGCCGCATCGTACGAAAGAAGGAAGAGAAGGGTTCCGCTGCATGAGATCATGGGGCGGTACGAGGAGAGCGGCGGCGGCAAGGGCACTGAGTTCGGTGTGATGATACATAAGGAAGCGCAACGGATAATGACGGGGATGAGCACAGCCTCCGAGAGCGACGAGACCGCATATCTGAGGAAGATATACGATTCCGTGAAAGATGCGAAGATAATGACGGAGGTCGATTGCTTTCTCCCTGTGCGTGAGATGATCATCGCCGGACGCATCGACATGTTGGCGGAGTTCGACGACCGCGTGGAGATCCATGATTACAAGACGGATATGAACATGAACAACGGGGAACGTTACAGAGTGCAGCTGAGCGTCTACGCGCATGCCGCCAAGCGTCTTGGAAAAAGAGTCGTATGCGTCATAGACTACGTGTCGCAAGGGATCTCCGTTCCTGTCGAAATAATGAGCATGGACGAGATATACGAGCATACAGAACGCATGGCGGACCTGTGAACCTGTGTTACATTTATTATAGACATGCGCGTTTAACATTCGTATGGAAACAGAGGGCCTTACCGATATCGAGGTCTACAGCAGGATCTCCAAGGGAGAGGTCAACTCTGTTGAGAATGCGGTCAGCAGAACGTATTTCGATATAATCACGAAAAATATGTTCACTGTGATCAACCTGATACTTTTCACGCTCGGAGCCTTGCTGATCTATTGCAACGACATAGTGAGCGCTCTCGCGGCGACCGGTATCATAACGATGAACATCCTCATCGCCACGATACAGGAGATCAGGGCCAAGAGAAGATTGGATAAGATCGCGCTGCTCATGCGTCCCAGGGTCACGGTCGTCAGGAATGGGGAAGAATCAGAGATAGACCAGGCGGAGATAGTCAAGGACGACATCATACGCCTCAGGAGCGGCGACCAGGCGCTGGTGGACGGCATCCTGCTGAAAGGGCGGTCCCTGGAGATGGATGAATCGCTACTGACCGGGGAATCCAGCACCGTCCTGAAAAAAGTGGACGATCCTGTGCATTCGGGCTCGTACTGCGTCACAGGTGACGGGTACTATCGCGTGACCGCATTCGGCGACAAGACGTATGCGGCAAAAATGCTCGCCAGTGCGAAGAAATTCGACAACAAGCAAAGTCCGCTTCAAATGGAGACCGGTGCGATAACGAAGCTGCTCATGCTGGTCGCGATGCTGTATCTCTTCGGTATGGTTATACTCAATCTTGTAATTCCGGGAAGCGCCAGCCTGCACACGGCCGCCAATCTCAGGATGGCGGTCATCATCATCGACATAGTTCCGATCGGTCTGTTCCTGATGATCGTGATCGCATACATGATAGCCGCGCTCCGCATGTCGGACAGCGGTATTCTGTTACAGAGGGCCAACTCCGTCGAATCTATGAGCCATGTGGACACCGTATGCATGGACAAGACGGGAACGATAACCACCAACCGGCTTGTGTTCAAGGACATCACACCATTCATGGAAACTGAAAAGGCTGAACGATACCTGAGGATGTTCGCCAACGCCACCGGCAGCCGCAACAAGACGGTAGACGCCGTACTGAACAGATACGGCGAGATGGAGATAGAGCCGATCGATGAGATAATGTTCTCCTCCGAGCGTAAGTTCAGCGGTGTGAGGGTGGCTGACGGCGATTCTGAGGTGACATTGTTCATGGGGGCGTACGAAGCTCTCGTCAGGAAGATCACCGATCCCTCTGATCTGAAGGATGTCGTGAGCGGTTACTC
>WQZJ01000088.1 GCA_009780795.1 Methanomassiliicoccaceae archaeon | reverse complement strand
TATCCCTCTCGCGGCCGGTGCCGGTTACTTCCTCCTGAAGAAGAGGTCGTGATGAAGGGCAATCGAAGAAACTTCAAAAAACATATTAGGGAGAAGGCGCGAGCCTTCTCCCATGAACTTTTTCCTCTGTTTCCAAGATGCGGGACGGATATATCGATGCAGTATCGTCGAACACTAAAATATATCAAAGGCATAGTGATTGAAGGATACGTATGACAGCCGACCGGGACCTTGATGAGAGGATGGCGAGAATGGGACTTGGAGAATGGTATTCATCGTTATCGGACCGCGATAGGGTGAAGATCGAAAGATACGCCGGTCCGGAATTATCACCGTATGCGTTCCTGCTGTCCGCAGGAACGGCCGCGATCGCCGATGAGAACCATCCGTTCGCCTGCCTTGTCCTTGAAGCGTGTCTTCCCATGTCCGTGACCGACATGGATACGTTCACCGTCACTGAATCACTGATAGATGCGTGCATAGGTGCCAAGAGGTACGATGACGCTAAGCAGCTGTGTGAGAACAATCTTTCACTTTACCCAAAGGTATCTGTTGAGATAAAGGAGAGGAACGGCGGTCGCGTTCCCGAGAAACTGTGCTGCCGTAACCGTTACGTGGACATCGTCGTGGGCATAGAGTCGGGATACGATGAGGCGTTCAGACTGCTGGATCGTTTTTTGGACATGGAATTGATATCCGCGGAGGAACATGCCCTCAGAGTACAAAGTCTGAAGATACGGCGTCTTCAGAGGTCATTTGACGGAGTTTACACGTACACTTACAAGAAATGACATCATGAAAGGGTCCGAAGGACCGAACGGAGACGGACGGCGTTCGGATGTATGTTCTTACGCATACGTCGCTCAGACGATGTCCCTCCATCCGTACACCTCGACGATGTCCATCGCCGGCTCCTCGTACGGATGGACGTTCACCATCGCTTTGAGAACGTTCCTGAGGTCCTTTCCTCTAACGACGAACTCCAATCGTATCTCGTCCTGCGTTTCAATTTTACCGATCTCACCGATGAACGGTTCGGAACCTTCCAGCGGCCTCCACGTTCCCTTTGAACGGGAATACGAGAACGCCCTCTCGTATCCCGGGAACGCAGGTTCCATGTTTTCGTTGATAGAATCCATCATATCGTCAAGGAACTCCTCAGGAACGCCTACGCACACCTTGTACAACGAATCATCACGAACGTCCATGCACTGTGAACGCAACAACATATAATCTACCTTTCGCAGATATTTTAACGATGGACGATGTGTCGCAGTATCGGCATCATTTGCTGTTCTTCTGCTGAGTCGATATTCTTTTCAACATTCACGGTACCGTTTGACCTAAGAGCCTACATGTAAATAAGATGTACATATTATTTAAATGAAGACGCCGTACCCTGTTACATGAAAGAGATTGAAGAATTAACATTCGCGACAAACGTCAAGATCAATGGCGCCAGCAGATATATAACGATACCCAGTAATGTTATAAAGACCATGAAGATAGAAACAGGAGAAATGATAAGGGTGACCGTAGAGAAAATAGGGGCGTGAATCTATGAGGACGATAACAGTATCAGAAATGGCAGTTGATGAGAGGGAGCTTATCGAAGCAATCAGAAACTACGCAAAGATAACGGGCACATCCAGTAAGAAGGTCATAAAGGCGATGACAGAGGACCTAGAAGACCTTATAGATGCCAGAATAGCAGATGAAGCACACAAGGAGCATCTGAAGAACCCTAGGACTGTGTCCCATGATGAAGTGATGAGGGAGTTCGGACTCAGATGAAGTACAAAGTGTCCTATGAGGAGCTTGCTCTGAAACAACTTAGAAAAATGGAAAAGAGAATTTCTGAGAGGATAATCACATGGATCGATAAGAACCTTGACGGATGCGAGAATCCGAGAAAAAAAGGTAAAGCCCTTACCGGATCGCTGGCCGGAATATGGAGATACCGCGTAGGCAATCATAGAGTCTTAGCTGAAATAAAGGACGGCGAGCTCGTTATACTGGTAATAGATGTCGGGGACAGAAAGAACGTCTATGAATGAAAAGGACGTGTTTGTATAGGATACCTGATCCGCGTTCCAACATCTATATAGTTAAGACACGAACGATCGTTTGTAGATTTATTCATTGTCGGGCCTGGGTACAAGAGCGTTGTGCACATAGTCAGGATGAGGACGTATTACAAGGGGATGCCGCCCCTGCTGTTCCTCTGACCGAAGCTGAGGATGAAGGAACGCCGTCAGACGCGGTGATCGCGACAAATGTTATATCGGCTGTTGCCCATGTGCCTTGTATGGCTAAACAGGTCAATGCAGCACACATTCTGGTAGAGACTGAGAAAAAGGCCTCCGAGATAAAGGAGAGGGTACTCGGCGGCGAGACCTTTGCGGACATGGCGAAGAAGTATTCCAAGTGTCCGTCCGGAGGGAAGGGCGGCGAACTCGGATGGTTCGGCCGCGGCCAGATGGTGAAGGAGTTCGAGAACGCCGCCTTCGCCGCAGGGAAGGGCGCGGTCGTCGGACCTGTCAGGACGGAGTTCGGATGGCACCTGATATTGATCAAAGACGTCAAAGGGTGATATCCTGACAACGGTCACCTCGCATATGAAGACATGCGGAAAGACACATGTCGTCACCGTTACGATGAATTCCGAGGGGAACTTCGACGTGGTCATAGAATCCGATTGTTATAAGGTCGCCCAGTTCGGGGAGAGACTGAAGTACGTGACAATGGACGATATAATCGACTTCGAGAACAGCAGAATAAATAAAAGAGAGTTCCGCGGCGATATGTCGCCCCCCTGTCTTTCTCCCATAGCTGTGCTCGATGCCGCTTGGATAGAAGCGGGGATGTTATCGAAATCGCTCGTCAAGAGGGTCAAGGAGAACACCATCGATTTCAGCACTGTCGAATGAGTCGGACGTTGTTTCGCTGTCATCAGCGATCGGGAACGCCGCAACCTAATGATGCTGAGTGGGCGCGATCTTCTCCAGCGTCTCTGAGAATCGATCGAGCAGCTTCTTCGCTCTGCGATTCAGCCATGTGTTGCTGGCTATGCACGCCAGATACGGTACCGGCGGGAAAAGATATATCATCGCGCTGATGATCGCCGGGAATTTTTTATGACCGGATATATTCAGTACGGATGTCACCAGCGGATCGTCCGGTACCGGTTTGAGAAGACCGAACATGGACTTCAGGATCATCTTGAACGCCTTGAAGACGACAGTGATGCTCCATGCGACCCATTTGTCCACCGGACACGGTATGCCCTCCGGTGTTGTGCGTTTTTCAAGTATGGCGCTCCTGAGGTCCTTGCTGCCGTCGTCATCGAACTCCGTCCATGCGTAACCCATCGTCGATACGGAATGTGCGTCGCTCGATCCGGTCTCCGCCCATCTTCCGGGATTCTTCTTGGAGACCTCGGACGCCATTCTGTTGGAGTACTTGTCAACGTGACCTCCGTTGAGGATCTCCAACCCGTCGACATCCAGTTCGAGCACCTTGTTGTTCAGCGCGGGAACGTGGAAACTGAAGGGATGCGGCGCTATGACTATGCCGTTCTGTCTTCTTATCTCTTTCACGGTGTCCTCGGAGGACATCATAGGCGGTATGCGCTCTGTAAGCCACAGACCGATTATCTCGCCGTCCCTGGTGGATACCTCCTCGCCCACGACCACTTCGATATCATCGAACTGTTTCGCATATTCCTTGGCGATCAACGCGCCCTCTATGCTGTTGTGGTCCGTTATGCACAGAATATCCAATTTTTTCGCCCTTGCGGCGTCCACGACCGCCTCCGGCCTGTCGATGGACTCCGGGAAACGTAGTTTGCCGAGACGCCCGACACCCGAATACATGGTGTGGACGTGCATGTCGGCCTTCAGGCGCATAGGTGTGGAAACAGATGGAGCATATTTATTTCTTTCATGCATATACCTGCTGAAAGCATGATATTCTACTTCAGCGGGACCGGAAACAGCAGATACGTGGCGGAACGTTTAGCGGCGTTGTTGGATCAGCAGACCGTATCGATATCCGACGTTATGAGGGACGGACGGACGGATGACGACAGAACGATCACCGATGACATCGTCGGTATCGTGGCACCGGTCTATTTCTTCGGACCGCCGACGATAGTGATGGATTTTGTCTCCGAGATGAGCTTCAACGCGTCCAAGGCGTTCACTGTTCTCACACACGGCGGCGTATCCGCCAACGCGTCCGCCATGCTCAGAAAGAAGCTGACGAAGAAAGGTGTTAACGTTTCCCATTCCTTCGAGATAAGGTTGCCCGATAACTACGTTCCAAGATACCGCGTCCCTGACGCTGCGGTGCAGGAACGTCTGTTCGCCGTAGCGGATGCGGATATAGATAAAATTCCTGAACTGCTTGAGAAGAAGGTCCATCTGAAGAAGGGATCGTTCCCAGGCATGGTTATGTCCGCGGCAGCATATCCCATATACAAGCGAGGAAGGGATACCAAAGGATTCATCGTCACAAGGAGATGCAACGGATGCGGAAAGTGTGCGTCCATGTGTCCGGTAGGGATGATCTCCGTCGTTGACGATATATCGAGATGGGAACCCGGTAAGTGCGTCATGTGCCTTGCGTGCGTGAACAGATGCCCTCAGGCTGCCATAGAACGAGGTAAGTCTCGGAAGCACGGAAGGTACGTCAATCCCAACGTGACGTTCGATGATTGATCCCGTTGTGCGATCAGACCTCGGTCAGCTTCCGGCAGCATAATAGTATTCGCCGGCGGACTTCTGTTCCCGGTCCAGTCTGGATTCCGGTTTGTTTATCCTCGGACGGTGGGTATCCGCGTCCCGTCTGAACGTTATGTCCACTGCTCTCAGGAACTTGTTCATACCGTCACGCATCGGATACGGTCCTTCGCCTTTACCATCGTATCCGGGATCGCCGCCGAAGACCATCATCGAATCCGATACCATGTCCAGGAAATAGAT
>WQZJ01000087.1 GCA_009780795.1 Methanomassiliicoccaceae archaeon | reverse complement strand
GGATCGTGTGATACCCTACTTCAGGGAGAAGACCGGGCGCATCTCGTCCAAGGAGGACATAGTGCCGATGCTGATGCGGACCGGTCCGCTGCAGGCGTTCAGGGAGAGGGGCCGTAACATATACGCGTATTCGGATGCCGACCGCAGGACGACGGACCAGTGGTGCCGTGAACTCCTGAAGGAGCGCAGGATAGGTACGGTGTTCCTCGACGACCCTCATATAATGGCTGCTGCCGAGATACCGACGTATGCGTCGGCGACCGGTAAGGACAGGGAACTGAGCGACATCGACAGCAAGGTGTTGGCCGCCGCATGCGGCAGGACGCTGGATGAGATCGTCGAAGCGTCCGGCACGGATGAGGACGTTGCGTTCAGGTCGCTGAGGAAACTCGAGTCGATGTACATGGTCACAAGGACGGACATCGTGAGGAACAAATGGTATTTCTCCGCGTGCGAACATGAGAGGAAGGACAGGAACAAGTCATTGGACAGCATAATAATGAGACATCTCGAATGCTTCGCACCGGCGACGGTCCACGAGGTCGCGTACGCCCTGTCCGTCCCGGAGAACGATGCAAGGACATCACTGGATGCGCTTGTGAATGACGGCGAGATCTCATGCGGACGCTTCCTGATATCGGAGAACGACCAGTACATGAAGAGAACGGACCACATACGCCTGAGGGCGGGACACAGCAATGTGTTCTCCCACTCGGCCGTCGAGCGTTACAGGCGTTCGAAAGGGGACAGGTTCGACTCCATAGAGGATTACTTCAAGTTCTACGGATCGGCCGGGAGCGTGCTGGACGTTTTCAACCGTGTCAGCGGCTTCAAAATGAACGAATGGGCATCGATGAGAGAAAGCGGACGCATAATTCTGGGCAGGTTCGTCCGCGGCAGGGTAAGGTATGTGCTCTCGGATGACGGCGAGCGGTACGCATCCGTACGCAGCGAACCGATAACGCAAGCGGACGAGAGGACGCTGGCATTCATATCGTCCATGGGAAGGGCGACCACCAGACAGCTCATCGCGGAGATGGGCGGTGACAAGGATGAGATAAAGGAATCGGTCAACAGACTGGACCGTGCACTGAAGATAGTGAGAGCATTCGATGAGAGGGAGGACTGGGGCTCGGAGAATGTCTACGAGATATATGAGCACGGGGAACCGTCCGGCGATACGATACTGGAATTGGCGAGGCAGGCGGTACGTGCCTACGGCCCCGTACCGGCGATGGGGATACGTTTCGCGGTGGGCGTCCAGCCGGATGATGTCCCGATGCTGATGAGGGAGGTGGGCGCGTCCACCGTCTATGTGGGCGACTCGCAGACGCCGATGTACGTGATGCCGGACGAGATACGGAAGATAGACGAACAGCACCCGTCCGACGACAGGATAAGGATACTGTCGCTGCTGGACCCGGTGCTGGCATCCAAGTGGGCCGAGATATCGTCCAGATACGGGGACAGATGGATATACCCGGCTGTGCTGGGCGATCGCCTGATAGGCGCGCTGGAGATATGGGAGATGTCCGGATGTGTCGAGATAAGGGCGATGGATATGGAGCACCCGGACCAGCTGCCGGAGGTCCTGGATGCGGTCGACGGCCTTATGATGTTCTTCGGGATGAAGGGTCAGAACATCGTCAGGATAAGGGAAGTGCTCGGCGTGGATGCCGCAGAGCTGAGCGAATCGGCGGCCGACACGCTCACCGAAAAGGGATATCATTTCGTTAACGGGTTCTATGCGAAAGGGAAATTCACGCCGGTGACGTTCACCGATGACGAAATAACAGGCTATGTGATCGAGAAGCAGAGGGCGCTGCCCTCGCTCAGATACCGGACGGCAGCGGCCGCGATAGCGGACCGCGGGTACATACGCACGGATGCCGAGATGCTCACCCGCGTCGTGGAGCGCACCCCGCTGAAGAGACTCGCGGATTGCGGGGGCATGATGCAGATGTCATTGATCCCCGGTTTCCAGGGATACACGACGATGGAGTTCGCGCCCCTGTACAGGGCGGCGAAGAACGCCGTTCCGGACGATGAGATGAAGGATATATTGTCGCTGATAGAGGATCGCCAACCCGTCTCCAGAAGGGAGATGCTGGAGAACTCCCCGTACTCATCGGACAGGACGCTGGAGGCGCTCGGGAGACTGATGGGCGCATCGATGGCGTACATGGACGGGGCACGGGCATACTCGATCGTCCCGAAGTGCGGACTCACGGCACGTGAGGCGCTGAGGGAGGTCGTGAGGCAGCATTTCAAATGTTTTGGGATATTCTCCGCGGAGCAGCTGTACAGATTCCTCCTCTCATTCAGGATGGGTGAGCTGAGGGCGACGCTCGCTGAGTTGGAGAATGAGGGACTCATAGTCAAAGGATTCCTCAGAAGGGACGACCCGACCGTCATGTGGATGCTCGCCGCCGACATCGACAGGATGCCGGAACGGAAAGAGGAGATGTTCCTGCTGAACACTCAGGACAACCTGCATGTCTACCTTCGTGAGATGATAAGACAGGAGTGCGGATCGTCCGAGAACGTGGTGATGCACGGCACCAGGATAATAGGATCGTTCAAAGGCAAGCTCACCGTGGCCGGCGCGAAGATCGAGGACCTGAGAGGGTCGGATGAGGCGATCAAGTTCGTGAAAGAGCTCTCGATATCGTTGGGCGTATCCCCCGACAAGCGGAAAAGGGAAGAGGACAGGGATTGGGATGTTTGCGAATTCTACCATAAAACACATCCCGGCAGCATAAAAAAGTAATCGAGAAAAGATACGACGGTTGTTTTAAATACCGTTAAGGTATTCACAGTATCATGAAGATACCATGCGAACTCGTCGTTTGGTACGTCCTCCCGACGATAAGGAGGGAGGTCGCCAAAGAGTTGGTCGAGAATCACGGGATGTCGCAAGCGAAGGTGGCCAGATGTTTCGGTGTCACGGACGCGGCCATATCCCAATATCTCAAGAAGAAGAGAGGGGACAACCCGCTGATAGAGGAGAATCCGCAGCACGACAAGTTCATGGACGAGGTCCGTGCATCCGCGAGGCGCATAGCGCAGGAGAACGCGGAGTTCGCGAGCGAGATATGTAACATATGTCTGGTCGTGAAAAGAATAGGGATGCTCGCCAAGATATACGAGGTTCAGATGGGCTGCGAGCCGCCGGCGTGCGCCTGCGACCCCAAGATAGTGCCGCTGTGATACAGCAGTTCCTGCGCGTACCCCGCGTACCGCCCGAACAGCCCTCTCGCAAATCCGGACACACTTCGGTAGCTGCCTGAGACGCCGTACCGTTCGTCCATCACGCGCCCGATCCGCGCATCGATGGGGAATGCGCTCAGATGTTCGAACGCAAACAGCGATATACAGTCGGCGACCTTGTCGCCTATGCCGTTGATCCCCATCAGCTCCGAACGGCATTCGTTGTAGTCCAACTTAGCCAGATCATCTATCTTTATGATGCCGGCGGCCACGTTCTCCGCAAGTTCCGTAAATCTTTCCTCCCTGTACCCGAGCCTGCATCCCGATATCAGATGCTTATTGTCGGCGATGTCCTCCGGCCCCGGGAACGAGAAACGGCCGCCGAGGTCGCGGCCGAACGTCCTGCAGACGGAGTCCGTCATCGTCGCTATTCGTTTCACGTTGGCGTTCGTCGCGATGACGTACGTTGCGACGCACTCCCATGGTTCCTGCCGGAGTATCCGCATCCCGGGACAGGCATCCGCCAGCCGGCGGACGAACGGGTCTGCCGATATCTCATCGTATATCAGCGGCAGATCGTCACCGTGCCCCAGGTACTCGAGTATCATCCTCTTGTCATCCGTACCGCCGCACAGCACATATCCGTCCATCTGCTCCAGTGTGACGATGCGGTCTGAGAGCACCCCCTCCCATACGTCCCCTTTCTTTATCCACCGGTGCGCCTGCCCGCAACCCAGTGAGGCGTCCAGTGAGATGTCGAGGTCTATCTCCATCACCTTATTCATCACGGAACGTGGATAAAGACATTGCTCCATAAATACACGGAACGCCGTCCGGTAGGCATGCGTTTCGGACCGGCAGGATATCCGCAGAGGAGCAAGGACCCGAAGGATGCGCTGAACATCGTCAAGGATCTGGGACTCGATGCGCTGGAGATGGAGTTCGTCCGAGGGGCGAGGATATCCGAGGCGAAGGCAAAAGAGATAGGCATCATGGCGAAGGAGCGCGACATAAGGCTGAGCGCCCATGCGCCGTATTTCGTCAGTTTCAACTCGGACACGCCGGAGACCAGGGTGAAGAGCATCCCGTGGGTCACCGATACCGTGAGAGCGGCACACCATCTCGGTGCGTACATAGTGGTGATACATGCCGCCTCGTACGGTAAGGAACCGGCGAAAGCGACCGCCTCCGTGATAGACGGGTTGATCAGATGCAAGGAGGTCACTGACGACCTTGGGATAAAGGACATCATTCTCGGTCTGGAGACCATGGGGCGACCGGCGACATGGGGCACGCTGAAGGAGATATCAGAGGTCATGGACAACGTCGAGGGCGTACGTCCCGTGCTGGATGTGGCGCACGTCCACGCGAGGCACGGCGGCTCCCTCAGGACGGAGGATGACATGAGGTCCCTGCTGGAGGAGTTCTTCCCGCTCGCAGGGGATCGGCCGCATTTTCATATAAGCTGCATCGAATTCACCGCAAAGGGAGAGAGGATGCATCTTCCGTTGTCGGCGAGGGACCCTGACATGTCGATGCTCGTGTCCGCGCTGAACGGTCACGACAGGGATTGCACCTTCATCTGCGAGTCCCCGCTGCTGGAAGAGGACGCTCTTACGTTCAAAAAGATGTTCTCCCAACGGTAAAATTAATAATGTGCGTCCTCATGCACCAACCAACGCCACTGTGGCTCAGAGGTAGAGCGACTGATTCGTAATCAGTTGGTCGGGGGTTCAATTCCCTCCAGTGGCTCCACTTTCGTTTTTCCGTTTGTGATATGAACGGTCGTATGCGGTCAAAGTTTTAAATGGCCGTTCGGCGATGACGGTGCACAGAACTTCAGG
>WQZJ01000086.1 GCA_009780795.1 Methanomassiliicoccaceae archaeon | reverse complement strand
CACCTGTGATCTACGACCCATCGGCGACGTTATCAGTGATAACACTGCCCGGCGGATGGGAGTGGACCGACGGTTCAGTAAGGCCAACGGTCAACAACAGCGGTTACTATGCAACATATACACCATCAGACGATGGTTACGAACCGGTGACAGTCCTCCTTGAGTTGACGGTCACACCGATACTTCTCGAAAAACCGATCGCGCCACAAACGTCCTTCGGATACACAGGAAGCACGATAACGTTGTCACTCAAAGGTTTCGACGGGGAGACGATGAACGTGAGCGGGAACACCGGCATCATCGTCGGCGATTACGTTG
Source organism: Methanomassiliicoccaceae archaeon (assembly GCA_009780795.1). GTDB lineage: Archaea > Thermoplasmatota > Thermoplasmata > Methanomassiliicoccales > Methanomethylophilaceae > Methanomicula. The sequence continues at coordinate 4,774 of WQZJ01000086.1, read as the reverse complement.
CGTACGTAACGTTGACCGATGAGAAAAATTACGCATGGACGGACAAGGGACCGACCGGCATCGATTGGACGATCTCATCATCACCCGGGACGTCCGATCCGGATTACGTGATACCTCTTCCGGATCCAGTGGTATTCGATCTGTCGGCGACCTTGTCCGATATCGTTCTGCCCTACAGATGGACGTGGGATGACGGCGCAGCGATACCGACGGTCGATAACGACGGATATTACGCAACGTACACATCAGCCGACAGCGGCTTCGAGCCTGTGACGATGCTCCTTGAGCTGACGGTCACACCGATGCTCTTGGAGAAACCTGTTGCGACACAGACATCGTTCCCGTACACTGGGAACGCGATAGCACTGGCGATCGTCGGTTTCGATACGGATACGATGACGATATCCGGTAACGAACAGACATCTGTCGGAACGTACGTCGCGGAGATAACTCTGAAGGATGATACGAATTACGCATGGATCGACGGAGGAGAAGCGACCATCAAATGGACGATAACGGCATCCTCCGGAACGGACGATCCCGACTACATCCTGCCCATTCTGGGTTCGACGGCCTATGGCCCTTCGGTGACGCTATCGATGATATCTTTGCCTGACGGATGGGCATGGGATGACGGCGCAATGATACCGACGGTCGGTAACGACGGATATTACGCAACGTACACTCCGTCGGACAGCGGTTTCGAGCCCGTGACGATGCTCATAGGACTAACGGTCACACCGATGTCCGTCGATAGACCGGTCGCGCCTCAGACCTCGTTCCCGTACACCGGGAACGTGATAACTCTGGCGCTCAACGGTTTCGATGGGGAGACGATGGACGTGAGCGGTAACACCGGAACGACGATCGGAAGCTACGAGGCACAGATAACTCTGAAGGATGATGCGAATTACAAATGGGACCCCGCCGGAAGGGACGGGGACGAGTTGATAATCATCTGGACAATAATCGGAGAGGTGTCGGAGTTCACGCTCTCGCCGGGGATGTTCCACGGCGGTGCGATACTTTGGTCGGTCGGCGGCGGAGCCGAGAAGGAGCTGACCGAGGACGAATCATTCCCCTCGGGAACGGTTGTCACGCTGACCGCTGCGGCTGACCATGGGTATGTGTTCATACAGTGGTCAAACGGAGTATCTGGCACGTCTTCTGTGACAACCATCGAGGTGAGTTCTGACATCACCGTCTCTGCGGAGTTCTCCGAGGTGCCCACGCTACTGAACGAAGGTCCGAAAAATGCGGAGCTGGCCATGCTGATCTCGCTCGCTGCGTTGTTCCTGATAACACTGTTAGCGTTGATCTTCATGAGGTCGGATGACGACGATCAGGAGGGGCGTTGAGTCGCAGACCAAACTTTATATACCTTTCAATTAATAGTGGTTCATTGGAAAAAAGTCCAGTCCCGTAGAGTGCATCCCATCCCTTCTGACTGGCTGGACTCTATTCCAATATCCGCTATTACAAATCTTTATATTAAGCGCATCCTGTACCCGTTAGCATGGTCTTGGAAGGGCTTGGCAAGTCATTAAGGAACGTACTCGGCAGAATTACCGGTGCGAACAGCATCAACGAAGAGTTGATAGAGGACGTTGTCAAGGACCTTCAAAGGGCGCTGCTCCAGGCCGACGTCAACGTCCAGATGGTCCTCGGACTTACGAAGAGGATCAAGGAACGGGCATTGGACGAGAAACCTCCCGCAGGGAAAGGCCCTAAGGAGCACGTGGTCAGTATAATCTACGAGGAACTTGTGAACCTTCTCGATAACGGCGAAGGACTCAGGATGGAGTCGCAGACCATTATGATGGTCGGTCTCTACGGACAGGGAAAGACGACCAGCTGCGGCAAACTTGCATTACTCTTTTCGAAAAAAGGTTTCCGTGTGGGCATGATCGCCGCCGATATCCACAGACCGGCCGCATATGATCAGCTGAAACAGCTCGGCGAGAAGGTGGGCGTGGACGTCTACGGCGAACCGGGTGCGAAGGATGCCCCCGGTGTTGTGAAAAGGGGCCTGGAGCACTTCAGGGATAAGAAAGTGATAATAATTGATACATCGGGCCGCCACGCCCTTGAAAGCGACCTCATTCAGGAGCTGAAGGATGTCGCCGCCATCGCGAAGCCGAACGAGCGTCTACTTGTCCTAGACTCCCAAGTAGGTCAGCAGGCGGGCCCGCAGGCCGACGCATTCCACAAGGCAGTCGGCGTCACCGGTGTGATACTCACTAAGATGGACGGCACCGCCAAAGGAGGAGGTGCACTCAGCGCGGTGGCGAAGACCGACGCCAGGATAGTATTCCTCGGTGTCGGAGAACATATACGTGACTTCGAATCGTTCAACGCCAATAAGTTCATTTCCCGTTTGCTCGGCATGGGTGACCTGTCCGCACTCGCGAACATAGCCAAAGAGGAGTTCGCCGGCGACAAGGAAGTCGAAGGCGCCTCCCGGCACATAATGTCGGGACGCTTCACTTTGAAGGACATGTACACGCAGATGGAGGCCGTAACAAAGATGGGCCCGCTCCAGAAGGTCATGAACATGATCCCTGGAATGAGCAAGATGGAGGACAAGATCGATTACGAGGATTCCCAGGCCCGACTGAAGAGATATCGTGTCATAATGGACTCGATGACCGATGAGGAGATGGAAGATCCCCGTATCATCAAAGGGACGCGCATAGGTAGGATCGCCTACGGCGCCGGCGTCGAACCGCATGACGTCCGTGAGCTCATAAAGCAATATGAGCAGAGTAAGAAGACAATGAAGGAGTTCATGGGCAACCGCAAGATGCGCAAACAGATGATGAAGCAGATGGGTAACAGCGGAGACCTCGGCGCATGATACGTTTCGTGGTCGCCGGCCACAGGGCCACCGCATCCGGTGATTTCAAACTGGACGACATCGCAGGCGGTGCCGGCAGGCTTGATGTACTGGTGAGATGTGTCAACTCCGCCTTTTTTCTGAGCCATTCCATAAGGACGGACGTGGAGCTGTTCCTTATCCTTCAGGGAGGCGAGGCCGCCCCCAAGACGGTAAGGTTCGCAGGGAACGAACTAAGATATCTGAACCCGGACGAGAGGAGCACCGCATCCCTCATCAGGAACGCATTGCTCAAAAAGATCGATACCGCCGAAGTTCGATCATCACCCGGTGTGTACGTATCCAAGCGTTCGTTCTTCGATGTGATGGATCATCTCAATGATACGAGGATGGTCTACTTGAAAGAGGACGGCGAGGATTCACGCACAGCTGATATACCGGAGGATGTGACGTTCATACTCGGTGATGATCGCGATCTCACGCAGGACGAGGAGAACGCGGTGATGGCATGTTCCCCGTCAAAGGTCCGCCTCGGTCCGGTGAGCCTTCACGCGGACCATTGTATGGTCCTCATCCTCAACGAAACTGACAGACGCTACAGGAACTGACCTGTGTCGCATGGTCCGCGAACATCTGAGGCGAGTAAGTATTATCTAGGGTCATCACAGTACGAGCATCATGGCAGAGACCATACCGCAGCACCGCCATTGTTTCGTGTGCGGCAGGACGCACACCGAAGATGACAGGTTCTGCAGCGAAAAATGCAAGGACGGCAAGAGAGCGGAGCTCAAGAAGAAGAAGCGCCAACTGTGGATAATCGAGATACTGGCCGTTGCGATGATGGTCTTCGCGATATTTTTCATAATGTGATACCATGAGAGCGGTCATCGGCGGTACGTTCAACGTGATACACGACGGTCATAAAGCCCTTATAAGAAGGGCGTTCGAACTTTCAGACGATGTGGTCATCGGACTTACGACCGATGAGATGGCGTCAGTGGGCAGAAAGAGGATAAATCCGTACTATCTCAGGATGAAAGGTTTGATCCTTTTCGTGGAGAGTATGCGGAAGCATGCCGATATCGTCCCTCTTTCCGACAAGTACGGCGACGCCGTCACCATGGAGAAAGGATATCTGGTCGTTTCGAAGGAGACCGAGGGAACCGCCCTCAAGATAAACAAGATACGTTCGGAGAAGGGACTTGAGCCCATGTTCATCTCCGTCATAGAAATGGTCAGCGCAGGCGGTAACGAGATACACGCCACCAAGATATTATCCGGTGAATACTCCAGGACAGGCGACAAGAACGCCATGTCCGTGGCAGTGGGATCCATGAACCAGGTGAAGGTGGAAGCCGTCAGGACGGTCATGGAACGCATATACGGCAACGTTCGTGTTATTCCCGCGGTCGTCGAGAGCGGTGTGCCCGACCAACCGTTCGGTCCAGAGACGTACGACGGTGCGGTCAACCGCGCCAGGGCCGCACTCGGTGAACATAAGCTCGGAGTGGGCATCGAGGCGGGTGTCTTCGAGATGTACGGTCATCTGTACGATGTGCAGCATTGTGCCGTCGTAGACCGGAACGGTACGATAACGGTGGGCATGAGCTCCGGTTTCAGATATCCCGACAAGGTGGCCGACCTTGTCAGAGCGGGCATGACCGTGGGCGACGCTATGGCGAAAGCGTACGGCGGTTCGTCCCGCGGTCAGAAGGAAGGGGCGATAGGCATACTCAGTAAGGGACAACTTGACCGTAAGTCGCTCACAGAGCAAAGCGTCACGGCAGCGATGGTGCCGAGGCTTTGGGACGAGCCCTAGAACAATCCTACGGATACCCCGTCGAACAGGGCGGAAACATCGATCTCTAAGAAGATCACCGGATGATTCACGTCGAAATTGGTTATTATCTGCGGCGCCATCTCCCCAAAGTATCCGAT
>WQZJ01000085.1 GCA_009780795.1 Methanomassiliicoccaceae archaeon | reverse complement strand
GGATGCGTCCAGTATCCCGCGCACGTCTATCTCCGCGTCGTCATCCACCATCAGGCGGATCGAACGCGTGTCGCCGTTGCGTGCGAATGTGAACGCGTCATAGGTGCCTATATCGAGTTTCCCTTCTTTCATTATCTCCAGCGTTCCGTGAAGTATGAAGGTCCCCTCGGCAGCCGCAGCGCCGAATATCCTCATATCGTTCACGTCCGCAAGGCTGTGGCATGATATCGTCACATCGTCGCCGTGTGCGGACACCGATCCGCGTACGGTCAGACCGCCGGATATCATCACATCGTCCTTCGTCGTCAGGTCGCCGGTCACATAGAGATCGCCGCCGACCTTCAGCGGACCCTCTACGCTCAGGCTCCCTATCACGTACATGTCACCGGTGACGTTCACCTCTCCCCAGAAGTGGAACGTCCCGCCAGAGAAGGCGACCGACTGACCGAGATATGTTCCGCGCGTGTCGAAACTATCCCCTATACCGATCTTGCCTGCGCCGCGTTTACTGCACATGATATCTCCAAGGTTCATGTACCCGGATGCCACGCCTCCGTCGATGACCATCTCCACGCCCCGATCGGCGGATTCTATGCACATGTGCTCCGATGTCAGTGCGGAGCTTATGCCCGTACAGACAGCCGTAGATGTGCAACATTCATACACCGGCGGACCGGTGCAGTTCGCTGTCTCTTTTCCGAAGACCGTCGGGGTCGCAGGACAAGCCTGCTTGACCTCAGCGGTCAAAGTGGTTCTGTCTCTCATTCTAGTACCCCCTTTGCCGACACCGGCCGCAGACGCGCGATCTCAGAAGAGAATTGATTATGCGTATCTTTGTACGCGACCAAGCATCTTGAAACGTACGAAAAGCTAATAGTATATTAATGTTATTGAATATCTTATCATATTGTAGCTATTAATTTAATAATTATTATATTTATAGCATATTATACTAAGAGGGACAGTTGCGCTGACCGTCAGAACATCAGCACGTAGACCACTATCGCGAACACCGCACCTACTCCTGCGGTGATCGCATTGTTCGCATATTTCGATATATAGCCTCTGGATTCGATCGTCGCGCCAAGGAAGCTGTCGGCGAAGCAGCCGACCATGCCTGCTATCACCGGAACGAAGAAGAGCACATCGAACGTCAGGCCGAACATCAGCACCCAACCGATGGCCGTGGTCGCCGTCGCCGCCGCGAGCGCGACCGCCGTCCCAAACAACGAAACACCGCCGTCGGTCCCCGGTTCAGTCCTTTTGAAGGTGGTGATCATCCACACCCTCTTGTCCTTCACGCCTATCTCGCTCGCTATCGTATCGGCCGCGGCGACCGCTATCGACGCTATGTATCCTATGGTCATCAACTCATAATGATCGCCCGTAAGGAAGTATATGATTGCGAAGATGCACGGTACGAGACCGACCGCGAGGATGTTCTTGTACATCCTTTCACCGTACAGCCCCTCCTGCAGACCTCTGGCCTTCTTTCTGGTAAGTCCGATCATAGTGGCCGCGAAACCGAGCGTCGCGAATATGATCAGGATGAGCAGCCACTCCGTGGACCCGAAGAGCCCGATCACCAGTCCGACGCCCAGCGATGCTACCGCTCCGTCGAACGTCAGAAGGCCCAGGTACTGCGCCAATATGGACAGCAGCCCGGCCATGACGATAATGATGATGAGTTCCAGCAGCTCCATCCGAACGTCATTATCAATGGGATAAATATAACCTCCCAACGAACGATGGCACTATCGCCCGGTGCCGGTGTCGAAGTCCTTCGAGAACCGCAGGACGTTCGGGGTGTGCGCCTACGTTATGAGGGACAGGATCTCATCGGCATACGATACCGCGGTGTTGCGGTCGTCAAGCGGGTGGAACATCACCTTTCCCTGTCGGTACACCGTTACTTCCATGCCCTTCCATGAGAGGACGATCATCATCTCGTCCGTGCTCCTTATCTCGCCTGCCTCCGAGAGCACGGAAGCAGCACGTTCCATATCTATGTCCAGCTGCTCGCGGGGTGCGGCCATCAGAGCCTTTCCCCCGCAAAGCCTGGTCACCGAATATCTCATATCATTCTCTCCAGCGCGGCCTTCGACGCATCACGGAAATCTTCGAGCGTGGAGTCGTTTGTTACCGTAACATCGGCGAGCGCGATTATCTTCGCGAGCCCCCAGCCTATCTCTCTTTCGTCCCTTTCGCCGAATTCGCCATGGTCTGACGGCGCGTCGTCCCTCCCGCGGCGCACGAGACGCTGGTATCTGACCTCCGGGGACGAGTGTATGGCGATCACTGAGACATCATCGGTCAGAGATCTGAATGCCTTTACCTCGTCGACGCTCCTGCAGCCGTCCACCAGAAATACCGGAGCGCTCATCCTCTCCATCGACCGTTTGGCCCATATGTCATATCCGTACCGTTTCCGTTCCTCTTCGGCGAACTTGCCGACACTTAGGTCAGTGACATGTGACGCATAGGCATCCCTGACCACATCGCCCATTCTGATGAACGGTATGCCCATGCCGACGGCCACGTTCAGGAACTCCTCTTTGCCTGCTCCGGGCATCCCGGTAACTATCAGCAGCCTCATTGTATCAGATCAGGTTGTCAGTTATCTTTGACAGAGTGCGGTCGCAGTATCTGCACCTCAGAGTGGGCGGCTCCTGCGACACCACATCGAACTCCGGCTGCACCGGTTCGTTCTTGTTGGTTATGCAGTTGGGGTTGCTGCACCGGACCAGACCGAATATCGTAGGCGACAGCGTCACCCTCTTCTTCTCAGCGACCGAGTAGTCCCTTATTATCACTATGGTCGCCCTTGGGGCTATCAGCGCTATCTTGTCGACGGTCTTCGGGTCAAGTTCGCGATCCTCGACCTTTACCACATCCTTCCATCCGCCGGTGCCGTCCTTCTTGGACGGGACGCGTATCAGTACGCTTATCGTCGAATCGATGTTATACTCGTTCACACCCAGTATCTTCAGCACGTTCAGCGCCTGTCCGGCGGTTATATGGTCTATCACAGTACCGTTCCTTATGGGTGCCACTTTGAACTCTCTCACAGCCCCTCACCTCCCAGTATCATGTAGAGAAGGGCCATCCTTACCGGTATCCCGTTGAACGCCTGCTCGAAATACTTCGCATGCGGGGTGCCGTCCACCTCCGGCGCGATCTCATCGACCCTCGGAAGGGGATGCATCACTATGAGGTCTGACTTCGCCTCCCTGAGCATCTCGTTGTCTATGCGGTACGTACCGGAGACCTTGTTGTACTCCGACGGGTCCGGGAATCTTTCCCTCTGTATCCGCGTCACGTACAGGACGTCCGCATCCTGTATCACGTCCTCCAGTTTATCGGTGAGCAGCGGCTTCCCTCTCAATCCTTTGATGTTGTCATCGGGCATCTGCAGCGTCTCCGGAGCCACGAACGTGAGCTTCGCCCCGAACATCGTCAGCGCCTCGACCAGCGAGTGTACGGTACGTCCGTACTTCAGATCGCCGACGAGGACCACGTTCGCTCCGTCGATGTCCTTCATCGCCCTCTTTATCGTGAACAGGTCCAGCAACGTCTGCGTGGGATGCGAGCCGGCGCCGTCGCCGGCGTTGATCACCGGGTTCTCGGAGAACTTTGCAGCCAATCTCGCAGCGCCCTCGTGCGGATGTCTCAGCACGATGAGGTCGCAGTATGCGTCCACCATTCGTATGGTATCTGCGAGCGTCTCCCCCTTGGATATGGATGTCATCGACATCTCGGATACGTCGATCACATCGACGCCGAGTCTGTGCGCCGCACTCTCGAACGACAGCCGGGTGCGTGTGGAAGGTTCGAAGAACAGGTTACCGAGTATCCTTCCTTCAAGGACCTTGGTCTTTTTCTCGCCCATGGCGTAAGGCACCATCTTCTCGGATACCTTCAGGATCTCTTCGATCTGTTCTCTGTTCAGGTCCCTTATCGAGATAATGTCCTTGTCGTAAAAGCTCATACCATCTGTACCGAATAATAACGATTTAACACTTTGTTCCGAACCACGGCGCGCGTGAGCGCCCGTGCACCGGAAGGAAACAACATTAATTAGTGGGAGGATGTTGCGATATCCATGCTGGAAGTCCTTGCGCGGTCCCAGAGAGGGAGGATATGTGAGTTCTCGACCGACGGTGTCACCGTACGGACGCCGTACGTGCTTAGAACGACGGTCACGGACGCACCGTCCGAGGCCTTGGAGGTCCGTGTCTCCGCGGATAACTCGAGGACGTTTGTCATAGGCGAACGGAGCGTTGCGCTGGACCGCGGGCTCAGGACGACGCTGTCGTCCGGCATCCGCACCGAACCTGTGTCGGAGAACGGAGTATGTGTCCTAAGACTACCTCTGAAAGGTGATGAAACCATACCGGAAGGTACGGAGATAGCGGTCATATCCAATGCGTTCGAGCTCAGAAATGATGCCAGAAGGATGGTGGAATACATAATGCAGGCGAGGAACCTCATCGGCAACAACGTTCTGCTTTACGCCCCCGGCATCGCCGATCCCTCCAATCTTGCGTTGCTGGCATATATGGGCGTTGACCTGTTCGACGATTCATTTCCCATTGCATCCGGAAGGCGCGGCACACTCTGTCTGCCCGAAGGGGAGGCGATCGTCAAGGAGGACGTGTCGCAGCGGAACCTCGCCGAGATGATGATAGAATGCTCGAAGGTGACGATGTTCATCAGCTCAGGGAGATTGAGGGAACTGGTGGACCAGCGGGTCTCGTCCCCTTCACTGGTCGCCGCGCTCAGGATATTCGACCGTACCGGGTACAGATATCAGGAAGAGATGTGTGGCACCGTGGGAGGCCGTTTCTCATGTAACACCACGCAATCCCTTCAGAGGCCGGAGGTCAAACGGTTCAGAGAGATGATCAGTGAGAGGTACAGTCCTCCGGCGCACAAACGGATACTGGTCCTGCTCCCCTGTTCCGCTAAGAAACCTTACCATTTATCGAAGACACACCGTGCGTTCTCGTCGGCCATACACACAGGTGAGCACGATGTGCTCGTGCACGAGGTGATCGTAACGTCCCCGTTGGGGATCGTCCCGCGTGAACTGGATGTCTTCTTCCCGGCAT
>WQZJ01000084.1 GCA_009780795.1 Methanomassiliicoccaceae archaeon | reverse complement strand
TCAGGTCGAATATCTGATGATGCGCGGTCTCACTGAGGACGAAGCTGTCGGCATGATCGTGAGAGGGTTCCTTGAGGGTGGCATAAACGGACTGCCGGACAACTTGAAGGACGATATAGACAGAGCGATAGAGAAGGCGAACCTGGGCTCGTGATCATATCACGTGGATCACGTTCCCTTCGCTGTCCTCGAATGATGCATAGACGCCGAACAGTCCCCTGCCGGGATGTCTTATCATCTTTATCCCGTCGTCCGTCATCCTGCGGTTGAAACCGAACGGATCGTCCACCTTCAGGAATATTCCAATATCCCTTCCTTTGTGGCCGTCCCTTTCCGAGAACATTATAGTGAGCGTCCCGATCGTCACGGTCATATCATCACGGACCTCGGCTCGAAGAACGTCACGATAAAAACGTAAGGCGCGTGCTTTGTCCGCTACAGGTATCTCGATGAACGCCAGACCGGACGGGATGCCTTCGTCACCGTATTCGAATCTTCCTCCGCACGGGTCTCCGATGGGCATGACCGTACAACGAACGGCACCGTTATACATTTTTCCGATATCTGATGGCTTTCACGTCCGAGGATATTATGTTCAAATGTCACCGTACGTCTCGGGATAAGGGTTATTTGATGTACGGTGTCACGATGTATGGTAGTTCCATACTTCTCGCTCCGATAGAGGTGTGTTCTCCGCCTCGCGGACATCCGTCATGAAGTCAGGGTCGCTCATAAGATAAAGTGTTTCTTTGATCCCTTCCCAATCGCTTTCGGACAACATGATCACATTACCGCCCTTCGACGTTATCGTGACTGCTTCGTTATCCGGCGCCCTCTCGACTATCTTATACAGGTCTTTCCTCGCCTGGATCACACTTATGACGGTCATGGATGCAGGACGACCTCGGGGCATTAGAACGTACGCTTGGGCCCATTGCTGCGGTCACTACCGCCGTGATGTCCGCACAGTGAGATAGATCCCGTTCTCGTAAGGAAGGACCGCCGGGGCCGCCGTCCTTTCCCGCTTGGCGGCCCCGGGATGCCCGCGGCGATAAAAAACTGCGAACCGGATCAGGGCTGCTAATCCGGGTCGCGATCGACCGGGGCCGTTCACTTTCCCAAGTTAGTATACGATTGATAGTATATATAGTATACTATATTACATATGTTTACGGTTAAAAGCAGTGCGCGCACGCGTGCACACGACCGAAGAACGATAACTTTATTCGATGCCGTTCGTTGGTGCACCGATAACATGGCGAAAGGTAAGCCGATGATAAGCGAGGGGGACCTCAAACTGAGCGCGTCCCTGGGCAGGATCAAACATGTGATCATAGTCATAAGCGGAAAAGGCGGAGTGGGAAAGAGCACCGTATCCTCAAACCTCGCGATGTCGCTGTCCATGAAAGGATTCAGGGCGGGCATAATGGACGTGGACATACACGGTCCGAACATACCGAAGATGCTCGGTCTTGAGGATGCTCCGCTGGCGGTCCGTGACGGTAAGCTGTTGCCGCCGGAGGCGGCCAACGGTCTGAAGGTGATGTCGATGGCGTTCCTGCTCCCGGAGAAGGATTCCCCTGTGGTGTGGCGCGGCCCTATGAAGATGAGTGCCATACGCCAGTTCCTTGAGGACGTGGATTGGGGTGAGCTCGATCATCTGGTGATAGACATGCCTCCCGGGACTGGGGATGAGGCGCTGTCCATCGTGCAGCTGATACCGAAGGCGGACGGGATGGTGGTCGTCACGACGCCGCAGGATGTTGCGCTTCTGGACAGTAGGAAGTCCGTCGTGTTCGGCGCGACCGCGAACATACCGATAATAGGTGTGGTGGAGAACATGAGCGGCTTCATATGCCCGCACTGCGGCGAATGTGCGGACATCTTCAAATCGGGCGGCGGAGAGAGGACGGCCACCGAGATGGGCATACAGTTCCTGGGACGCGTTCCCATAGAACCTAAGATAACCGAAAGCGGCGATTCAGGGGTGCCGGTGGTCGTCTCGTCACCGGATTCAGCGTCCGCGAAGGCGTTCATGGACATAGCCGATAAGATCGTGAGAACGGTGATGGGATGAGAGCGGGCGTCCTTGCGGAAGGGGATTCACTTTCGTCTTACGTTGCGGACGACTTCGGCCATGCGCCGTATTTTTTGATAATGGACACGGAGACGCTCGATCTCACTGTCATCAAGAACGAGTTCGTGAACGCCGAGGGCGCGGGGATGAAAGTTGCGGACATGATAATCGGCCATAACGTGAACGTTGTGATAACCGGAGGCATCGGCCCGCACGGATACAATAAGTTGACGGCTGCGGGCATCACCGTATCGTTCGATGAGGACGGGACAGTGGAGGAGTGCGTCAAGCGCGTAACGGAACGTCTGGAACGTATGGCGAAATTCCGATCAGACTGACCTTCTGTCCCCCCAAATGATCTTGTGCAGCTGCGGAAGTACACGAACATCGAGACCTCTTCTCACGGCCTCTTCGGCAAGAATGATCACATCTATGCCGCCGGCCGGCGAGAGGATGATATCGCAAACGAGGTCATGGGAATCTATGAACGAAACCGCATGCTCGAGGTCCTCCCTATCCACAATGATGAATTTCAGCTGATCCGATCTCTTCAATAGACGGACGTTATCCTCGATCATCCTGTTACTCATCCCGGACGACGGACATTTCATGTCCATGCTTATCACCAGGTCGGCGCGTGCCGGTACCTTAGATATGTCAAGGGAACCGTTCGTCTCCAGAACCACGTGCTTACCTGCGGCGACCAGCGCGTCCAGAAGTTCGTATATGTCCTTCTGGAGCAGCGGCTCCCCGCCGGTCACGCAGATATTCCTTTCATCCCTGACCGCGTCCATTATCTCATCCACGGAAAGATCGTACCCGCCGTCGTACGAGAACTTGGTGTCACACCATTCGCACATCAAGTTACATCCGACGGTTCGTACAAAGTACGTGACCTTCCCTATCGTCCTGCCCTCTCCCTGTATCGACCTGAACATCTCGCATATTTTCATTCGTACGTCACCTCGTCCTCGTATCCTGCGTCCTTGAATCCCTTCAATCTGAGCATACATGAATCACAATGTCCGCATGCACGTTCACCGCCGCCGTAACATGACCACGTCAAATGCAGCGGGGCGTTCAACCTCTTCCCTAATTTTATTATTTCCGCCTTGGACATGTCCAATATCGGCGTCCCGATCCTTATCGGACGGCCTTCGGCACCTGCCTTGGTGCCTTTCCTTATCGTGTCTGTGAGGGAATCGAAGAACTCCCTCCTGCAATCTGGATATCCTGAGTAATCAACAGCGTTCGCGCCTATGTAGATCGCCTCCGCATCCATCGATTCGCACAGACCGACGGCGATGCTGAGCATTATCATATTCCTCGCCGGGACATATGTATCCGGTATATTGCGCCCTATGTTCTCCCTGTCCTTCTCCACCTCGCCGGATCTGCCGATGAGTGATGAACGGAATTCCGAGAGATCGATGTTGATCGTAATATGCTTCACACCATAATGACCGGCTACGGCCCTGGCGGAATCGAGCTCGCGGGTATGGCGCTGTCCGTAACTGAAACTTAACGCGATGTTCTCATTACCTTCGTGAACGGAATGAGCCAGTGTGACCGCGGAGTCCAATCCGCCGGACAGAAGGACGATCGCCCTGGACATGATATCACAACGGTTCCGAATACCAGGCGGTCTGCCCTCTCTCCTCATCGAGGCCGACCCACAGCCTTCTGACGTTCTCCGGGAATTTAACTGCGGATATCAGATCCTTGGTCATGAGCCTGCTCATCTCCTCGGCGGTGGTGATGTCCACATCGAGAATGAGGACATCCTCCTTCGGGAACACGTAACGTTTGCCGCAGGTGGTCACCTCCACCTCTCTCTCGGAAACTGTTACCTTAACGTTATCGGTGTTCCGGGGAAGCAGCGTCTTGTGGTCCATCTCCTCCGCGGCGGCCTTCAGTGCCTTTTTGATGTCGACAAAGTCCATCACCATCCCGTTACTGCCGACCTCGCCTTCCAGACGAGCTCGAACAATATACGAGTGGCCGTGCAGACGTGAGCATTTCTCATGTCCCGGTATGAAATGGCATGCCGAGAAACGTATGCCGGAATGAGCGCCGTCTATCTCTATTATCATGTGATCACCTGGTGAGCCTTGCGGCGAGAGCTATGGAGTCCGTATAGTCGGTCTTGACCCTCGACGTGTCCACGAACACCTTATTCATATTTAGCACAGGCGCACCCAATGCTTTCGCGTTCCCGAGGAAATGCAGCGTCCTGAATATCAGGTTCCCCGATATACCATCTGGAGCTATCAGAAGGTCTGCCTCCTCGGCGGCCGATTCTATCAGTATCTCGGCATCGTAAGCGTCATATCCGTTCGATCTTAACTGTTCCACGAGTTCCGCCGCATCGTCCATGGTCCTGTCGACAGTGGAGTTACGTCCCTTATCATCATCCCTTCCGCCGGACATGACCGCTATGCGGCATCCCATCCCGAGCTTTCTCATCAGCCTTGCGCTGGACACCGCGAGATCGTACTTCTGCGATACCGTCCATCCCTCGTCTATGCCGACGGGGGCGACGAACATGAGCCTCTTCCCGGCCGGTTCAAGAAGCACCGTGCGCTGTATGTCCCGCAATCCAAAAACTTCTTTGATGCACGGCAGCAGCTTAGAGGAGGACATATCACCGCGAACGCCTGCGTCCACCTTGCCGCTCCTGAGATCGTCAGCGAGTTCGAACGGATCGTCATATATCACTGCATTACAGAACTTTGATGCGCTTCTCTCAACGTTGCCCTTGTCGGAGCCTCTGCCTATGCCCACCGATACATCATACGGCACGTTCCTCAGAAGGTCATCGTACGTGAGCATGATACTGTGTATGCAATGACCGTTTTTAACTTTAGTCGGAAACTTGCCGAATACCGTTGGTCATTCATACTGACAGCAAAGAAATGTTTATACGGACACTAATGTTATTTAGTATATTATATATAGTAAGTATCTATCATTCTATCGATTGCGGTACTTAACGGCACTGCAGTCAAGGGTGATAACATGAGGGAACAAAAGATCAACGATAAAAAGACCGGAAAAGCGTTCCTTCCTGTCGCATTCGTGGCGATGCTGATCATAGCATCGTTCGCGATGCTTTCCATCCCCGGCGACACG
>WQZJ01000083.1 GCA_009780795.1 Methanomassiliicoccaceae archaeon | reverse complement strand
CGAGAGTCTTTTCTCGAACAAACTCACAAAGAGCATAATCGACGGGAAACTTGCATGGGACCCGGCACCGATAGAGGATCCCGACCTTTACAAGAAACCGATGTTCGTGCTGAGCGCGAATCGATCGCAAACGACAGCGGTCAAGGCGGCGATGAACGACAGGACGTTCGTTGTTCGCTCCCCTCCCAGTTCCGGAAGGACGCAGACCATGGCCAATCTGATGGCACATGCGATGTATAACAAAAAGACAGTGCTCCTCGTATCCGAGAAGGACGAATCCATGGCCTCGCTCAAGAAGCGCCTTGACAGTGTGAACTTAGGGAAGTTCTGCCTTCATCTGACCACCGCCAATGCCGATAAGAAACGTGTGCTCGATGAGTTCCGGGCGGTACTGGATGCTGCGGCGGTCAAACATGAGGCCAATTACAGATCGGCAGCGGAGAACATCGAGAGGATGTGCTACGAACTCGGTGAACCGCTGCGTGCAACCAAAAAAGTAAGGAACTGCGGGTTGACGATATACGACATGATCGTCCGGTACGGTTCCCTTGACAGGAAGAGGGCGGTGAACATAGACATACCGCACGAGGTCATCAGAACGATCACGCCCGGCTCCATAGAGAGATGGGAGAGGATGGTCAAAGAGCTCATAGCATCCGCCGAGACGCTTGGACATCCGATGCATCATCCGCTCTCGGACATCGGTATGACGTCGTTCAGCCCCGGTACGGATGCCGAGGTCATAGAAACACTCAAAGAGTGGACCGACGCCGGCGCTGCCGCCGGCACCGTATCTGATTCGCTTGTGTCCATCATGGGACCGGAATGCGGCTCACGGAACTTCGCTGAACTTCTCGTCTCTCTTGATGAATTGCCGGAGGACATCGTCGGCGGTGAACTGACCGGATGGAACATGAAGATACGCGAACTGCTGAAAGTGACGAGACAATCTTTCGAGATCGTCAACAACCTCAGGAGGACGTTCGCCTTCGACGCCATCGTAGATGATGTGAGCTCCCTGAACAAGAGTCACGAACGCATGTCAGCTGCGCTGAACGAACTGAACGGAGCGGACCTGGAAGGCATAGACACCGCTGACATGCGACTGTACGTGGATGAGGTACTCTCCGTCAAAGATAAAATGGAGACATCGCTGGCACTCTCACGCGAAGTGAGGAAGGAATGGAATGATTCCATCCTTTCCGTGGATGTGAACGCACTCATAGACAGATGGAAGAAGGTCAGCGAGAAGAAGTTATTCGCCGGAGGCGCGAAGAAGGCGTTCATGAACGAAATGGCCGAACATCTCAGGAACAAGAACGCCGCATTCGAGAGGATCGTAACGATAATAAGACCGGTCGAGGAGTACGCTAGATCGATCAATCATGCGAAGGCCGCGCTGGCCGATATCGATGTGCTTGAGGGCGGCCGATACGCGTACATGGCGGACCATTGCCGCCATCTCGAGAAGATAAACGACCTGGTCACCGAGAAGACGGAGCTTTTGAGCGGGTTCGAGGACCCGGACATCCTGTGCGGAATATACGCAACAGATCCGAAGGCGAAGGAATACGCAAGGTCGCTCGTCTCGCTATCGAAGGAATTGGACAAACGCAGAGCGGTCGTCGAAAGGCTGCTCGTTACAGACATATCAAGGATCGTTGACCGCGAGGACATGGACTGCTGGCAGGCCCTGTGCAGAAAATGGATCGCCGGCATCAGCGATCTCGAGAAGATAACGGAATGGAACAGGTGCCGCGCCGCACTGAGAAGTGAGGGCCTCGGGTGTGTTGCCGACGCCTATATGAACGGAATGGACCACGATGTTGCGCTCGTCTCGTTCCGGTCGTCCGTATATCTGCACCTGATGGACGCATACATATCCAGTGAGCCGTCGTTCGCGTCGTTCGATGCGACCGTCTACGAAGAGAGGGCGGTAAAGTTCAGAGCGGCGATGGAACGTTTCATGCCCATATGCAGACGTGAGGTGGATTCCATGATATCGTCGAGAGTTCCTGACGCAACGTCGTCCGACTCCGCGGAACTGCAGATACTGCAGAACGCCATATCCACCGGCGGACGGAACGTCACGATAAGGAGTCTGCTGAGCGACATCAGACATATTCTTCCGGACCTGTTCCCGTGCATACTGACCGGACCGTCGTCGGTACCGCACTATCTGGCGGATGACGTTATGTTCGATATCGTCGTGATAGATGATGCGATGTTCATGCCCACCGACAAGGCGGTGGGCATAATCGCCAGAGGCAGCAACGCAGTGATCGTCGGCGATCCGCTCCATATACCGCCTGTTATCAAAACAGGCGACGGTTCGACGGAGGTCGGGAGCATAATGGACGAATGCCTCTCGCTCGGTCTGCCGGTGTGCGATATGAAATGGGCGTACAACGACGAGGCCATGGTCGAATTCTGTAACAACGTGTTCTGGGACAACCGTATAAACACGTTCCCGCCGTCCTCGAACAACGTCACCGGCGCCGGTATCAAGGGAGTGTACGTGAACGCACGCAGCGACATACCTAACGAATCGGAAGCGGAGATGATCGTCGAGAGAGTGATGGCCTTACTGAGGGACCGCGCCGACCAAAGGAAGAGCGTCGGCGTGATAACATTCAGTGAATCACAGAAACAGTTGATCGACGAACTCCTGAAGAAGGAGATACAAAGGTACCCGGCACTGAGCGATGTGATGTACTCGGACGACACCCCGTTGTTCGTAAGGCTCGCGGACAGCATACAAGGTTACGAGAGGGACGTGATACTCATTTCCGTCGGAATATGGAAGGACGGTAACGGTAACTTGTCGGATATGTCACCGCTTGACGGAAGGCACGGCGACAGGATACTGAATGCGGCGCTCTCAAGCTCCAGAGAGGAGGTGGCGGTGTTCACCACTCTCAGATCGACGGACATACCTGACAGTGAATCGATCGGCATAAGATCGCTGAAGGCGCTGCTCGAATATACGGAATCCGGCATGAAAGTTACAGAGAAACCCGCGGACGGGCTACGGGATGCCGTCGCTGATGCGTTGACGGAACGCGGATACACGATAAGGAAGAACATCGGTTCGTCCAGAGCGACGATAGACATAGGCATCGTCGACCCGAGGGATCCGGACAGATTCCTGCTGGGCATATTACTTGACGGAGGGGAGTTCGTAAGCATCAGCGCAGTGGACACCAACTACGAACATGCGCGCATGCTCAGCAACATGGGATGGTCCGTTCACCGTTTGTGGGCGATGGACTGGGTGAACGACCCGAAGAAGGAGCTGGACAGGATCGCCGAGGCGGTCCGAAAGCGGTCGACGGAATCAGCGGAAACACCGTCAGCACAGGCGATCCTCGACGTGATGATGGTCTCCAACCCGGCGGTAAGACCTGTAACGGTCCGCACCGATCTGGGACGGCGTGTCAGGCAGCTTTACACGAAGGCTGCCATAATGGAGAAGACCGTCAGCATGGAGGCACTCTTCTCGAACAGCAGCAAGAACATGATAGAGAGGGACGTCGTCAAGATAGTCGGTGCCGAAGCACCGATAACAGCGGAGAACGTCGCACGGAGACTGTGCGACGCATACGGGATAAACGAACCGTCCAAGAAGCTGATAGATTATCTCTCCGATCTCACGGACACGATGAGCATAAGCTCTATGCTCACGCCGTGGGGAGTGAAGATGTTATGGAACCACCTCCGTGATATGACCACTTACGACGTGTACCGCATCCCGCCGAAGGGCGAGAGCAGGAATGTACGGGATATATCGATAAGAGAGCAGATGAACGCTATCATTGAAATTGTGATAGAACACACCGAGATATACACCGATAATCTGATAACAAAGGTGGCAGAACTGTTCGGTAACGAAAGTACCACCGAATCGGAAAGGGAGATAATCATCATGTGCATCGAAAGAGCGGTGGAGGACGGTATGCTCAGGTCGGATGACAACGGCAAGATAATGCTGGGATGATAGGGGAACAATAAGTTAACGGCGAGAATTATTGTTACAATTTTGTATGATTTCAATCAAAACATCCTGTTTTGTTAGACTTACTGTAAAAGTAATTAAACGTCACACGGCCTATCTCCGACACATGCTGACGGACGAGTTTTCAAGTATAGATTCAAAGAGGGAATCGATTGTTCGATGCAGGTTCTCGGAAAGGTCGCTGACGCTCTCTTCATAACGAAGGAGGAGGCATACAGACCGGGCTCATGTTTCGGTGCCGGTATGCTCATGGGAGGAGCGTGCAGCGCGATAACCGGGTCGTTCATCGCGATTGGCATAAAGTATGGTAACTACGCACCGAACGACATGGATCAGAAGGCCATCGTCAACGCAAAACGGATGGAATTCCTCAAAAGGTTCAAGGAAGCATACGACGGAAAGGTCACATGCCCGGAACTGCTGAAAATAGATCTGATGGATCCCGAGAAAAGGAAGACCGCACATGACGACGGCACGATAGAGTGTGCATGTCCGAACTTCATAAGAACTGCGCTGAAGATTCTGAAGGACCTTCTCTGATACGTATAGTGAACATCCGTTTCACTCCTGTCCCGACGGCATCATCGTTTCGTTCCGTCGGAGGGAGGCAGGATCGCCATCGGTGCCATCGTGCTCACAATCATTTGAATTTCTGGATCGCTTTTTCGGCAATCTGCTCCTCGGAGAGAAGAATGTCCTAAGGAACAGGGACATGCATATCAGCCAGGATAAAAACAAACATAATGCAAAATAAAGCGCAAAAAGAAGTGACTGAATTTGAACGCTTACTTCTGCAGCAGCATCTGGCTCGATGCATTCAAGTGATTCGGACAATGAGGTTACAGCGCTGACGATTCAATACATTCCATCGAGTACCATCCGCCCTCCGGCCCTCTTCCGGGAGGGTTCGGGAGCTGATCGTTCAAAGCTGAGGAACTTCAATTCCGGAGCTGAGGGATAACGGCTATTTCTGATCTCGTCGATCATATCATGAAGGTCTTTGTTGAAAAGAAGGTTGTTGTCGGTCGTATAGATCTTATGGCACTGATTATCGATTATGGCGTCAGCCACGATAAGTGCATCCATTGGACTGATATTATCTTGGGTGAACCCTGTGGAACAACAACATCGATCCATGAACTTTTTCGCATAAAGAAACGCGTCACCGGTCGTACCGAACCATATCAATTCTATTACACCGTCCGCAATAAGTTTTTCGAGT
>WQZJ01000082.1 GCA_009780795.1 Methanomassiliicoccaceae archaeon | reverse complement strand
TCAGTTCTTCTAATATCTACGTGGCTTTGCGTTGTTTTGACATCTCAAAAAGCCCTAAAGGTGCCGTTTCAGATGAGATTGATCATTTCAAAAATTGGCAAAGTGATGATTTCCCATTAGCCCGAACAAGGTTCGAATATCACACATTCCGTGCGGACAATAAAAATAGAGGACGGAAGGGGTTTGATCAGGACTTCCAGAGTCCGTGCTTGTTGCAGTATTCCTGCGCGACCGCCTTGTCGGTCGCGCCTTTGAAGAACGCTTCCGGAGGGTCGCCGGGTTTAAGGTACTTCCTTCTGAGAACACCTTCGTCAAATATCTCGATATACACTATGTAATGGTCGTCCGCCATCGGGTGCGTGACGCTCCCCACCTTCACCAGTATACCGCCGTCAGCCTTCTCTATGACCGGGACGTGCTTCTCGACCGCCGCATCGACTGTGTTGGGTGGCATGAGTTTCATATCCTCGCCGCAGCAGGAGAGTTTGCCCTTTCCCCCGCATTCAACCTCGACAATGTTCCCGCACCGTGCGCATAAATATATCTCTCTCTGTTCCGCCATGAATATCACTCCCTCTCCCCGGACGTCACACCGGTTCGTCGGATTGATAATATGCGTTACATACTATATAAAAGACATAATTTAACCATCGGACGGTTGTTCCGACGGTATATCGCATCTAGGCGAATAGAAGATTTATGTTGTCGTATGTATTCCGCTGTAACATGAAGAGAATGCTTTTGGTCAACGGAAGCCCCAGGAGCGACGGCTCCAGCGCGGAACTGCTGAACATGGTGTCCGAGAAGGCCGCCGCTGCCGGATACGAATGCGAGCGTATCGATCTCGGTAAGCTGAACATATCACACTGTAAGGGATGTCTCTCGTGCAAAGAAACGGGCGAATGCGCCGTCAAGGATGATATGTCCCCGCTCTACAAGAAATTCCAGGACGCCGATGCGTTCACGGTCTCCGTACCGGTGTACTTCGGTAACGAGACCGGTCTGCTGAAGAATTTCATAGACCGTCTGTACGCTCTCATGAAGATGAACGCGGACGGGTCGTGGAACGTCAGGTTCGGTAATGTCAAGAAGGGCGTGGTCGCCCTGAACTGCGGCGCTCCGGACGGAAATATGATCTACCACGGGGCGATGACGCATCTTGTCATAATCATGAGGATGTTCGGCATGACCGATGTTGCATCAGGAATAGTACCGGCAGCGTCGTCGGCACCGGTCAGAGAATCACAGTTCACGAAGGACCTGATGGGATCGATAGATTTCCTGTTGTCCTCGTGATACGGACGTGAACACATGGACATACCTGTGATCCCCCTGAGGATCAGATGGGGCACGATGACATCCTCGGATGTCGTGCTCAGCGGTAACTCTGTCGTGATGTCAGATGACGTCTGCAGTTACGATGAATTATTGGCATCACTGACCGATGTATGCAGCAAAGATACGCCGATCCTTGTCGCTGATGTCAGAGGGATGCAGAAACGAGACATCACACCGGGTGTCGTGAAAAGGGTCAGGATGAAGCATGAACTCTGGATGATGACAGGGGTGCGTGACGCGGGCGACCTGATGGATGCGTTCCAAAGCGATGCCGGTAAAGTGATCGTACCGTACCACCTTACTTCGGATGAGCTCCTGAGAGAGATGACCGAATTATCGGACTGCTGCATACCCGCCCTGTTCGCGGACCGCGGAGCGGTCCACATGAGAGGGAAGAAGAACGACCTCAGGAGCGTCGTCAGAACGATGGAAAGTATGAATTTAAGGAAGGTGCTCGTCTTCGATCAGTCCGGCGATAACGTGAGGACATGGGAGGCCGCCAGTGGACTCGCCGACACCGTCATACCTTTCATCCCGTCCGGGACGGACACGGATGCGGTGCACCGGCTTGGATTCGGCGACATCATGGTACCTGCGGTCAGTCTTGTTCGGAATGGGCGCTGACCAGACCGGCCGCGAAAGCCAATGTCCTTTCCCTCAGGTCGTCCGGTATATCGGTCATATCGTCCGTTGCGCTCACTGTCAGCTCACCGGCCCACGCTGCCCCGATCGTGACCGTGAACGCCTTGGCCACCGATATCGTGTGTGTGAAGATCGGTCGCTCTTGACCGCCGGCAACTATCAGAGCGACCAGCCTGAACTTCTTGCTCATGCCTTTCACCCAAACACACTGGAACCGGTCTATCGTCTGTTTCATCAGTGAGGACGGGCCGGAGAAGTACACCGGCGTCGCCAGTACTATCACGTCGTTGCTCTCCACCGCATCGTATATCTTGTGCATATCGTCATGTATCCTGCACTTTCCGGTGGATGAGCAGAGCCCGCACCCGTTGCAGTGCTCTATGTGCATCTCGTGCGGCCGGATGAGCGTGACCTCGGCATCAGGCATCCCGCCGGCCGCTATTTCGCACAGCTTCGTCGTGACACTATCCTTCCTTCCGCTCCCGGTGATGAAAAGGACCTTCATTGATGTGTATCAGGATACACATATAACTGATTTTCAAACGAAGTGCACCCTGTGCTGCGAATAATATCGTCAGATATCGTTGAACTTAAAACCTGCGGGAAAGGGACGGGGCCGTTCCGTAAGTGTAGTTTTATATCTACCGATGACATGACCGTCTATGTTAATATGGATGATTTTGAGAGAGCGAAGGGAATGATATTTCCGAGGAACGTCCTTCTCGGGCACGACATACTGGGCCAGGTAGTGGACGTTTGCGACGATTTCAAATTCCCTAAGACAGGTCTCATCGTCACCGGTGACACCACTTACAAGGCTGCGGGCAGGACCGTACAGCAGTATATGGAGGATGCGAAGTACAATATCCATGTGCACATGACAGAGGACAGTACGTTCGCGAACGCCGATAACATCGTCGCCGCCGCCAAGGAGACGGGTGCGAAGTTCATATTGGCCGTAGGGGGCGGCAGCAAGATCGACCTGTCCAAGATCGCCTCCAAGAAACTCAAGATACCTTTCATAAGCGTACCGACGTCGGGTGCGCACGACGGCATAGCATCCGGACGCGCGTCGATGAAGTCGGACGTCGGACCGCTGTCCGTGGACGCGGTCGTCCCTCTTGCGATAGTCGCCGACACGCATGTGATCTCGAAATCACCGTACAGGCTGCTGGCGTCAGGGTGCGCCGATGTCATATCGAATTTAACGGCAGTGATGGACTGGGAGTTCGCGAGACGCCTGAAGAACGAGGAGTTCAGCCGGTCGGCGGAAGCACTTTCAAGATACTCGTCGGAAACGATAATAGAGAATTCCAAGCTCATACGCCCCAACTTCGAAGAGAGCGTATGGATAGCCATGCGGCCCATCATCATTTCTGGGGTTACCATGAGCATCGCCGGCAGCTCACGGCCGACGAGCGGTGCTGAACACATGTTCTCGCATGCGCTCGACATAATGCATCCCGGCACCGCGCTGCACGGTGAACAGTGTGGCGTCGGAGCGATAATGATGATGTATCTACACGGCGGCAACTGGATGAAGATAAGGAACGCGCTTGAGGACATCGGTGCGCCGGTGGACGCCAAGGGACTCGGTCTCGGACCGGAAGCGATAATCGATGCGCTGGCGGAGGCGCATAAGGTAAGGAACGATCGGTTCACGATACTCGGCGACCGCGGGCTGAGCAGGGAGACGGCGGAGACCGTCGCAAGGACCACTATGGTCATTTGATATTCAAGGTGAAGGATATGGTCTTGATCACTCTTATCGGAGAAACACAGGCTAGGATAGGCAACAGATTCTACTTCCTCGGTCCGCTGACCGAGTGCAAGGAGTGCAGGCTCAGAGGAGTGTGCTTCAACCTGGAACCGGGCTCATTGTATGAGGTGGTCGCGCTCCGCGACACCCTTCACGACTGCCCGGTGCACGAAGGTTCCGTGCGTGTGGTGGAAGTGGAAAGAAAACCGATGCTGGCGGCAGTACCGTCAAAGCATGCGATCGACGGCAGCATGATAACGTTCGAAAGCAAAAAATGCAAAGAGATGGGGTGCGAGAACCGAAACTACTGCGTCCCGGTCAGCATCAGGGACGGGACGAAGTTGAAGATAGTGGATATGCTGGGCGATCTGGAGTGTCCCATCGGTGAGAGCATGGCCCTCGTCAAACTAGGATGATCACATCTCGCCGGCGAGGTCTGTGAGCATTTTGATCACATGCCTGACGGTATCGTCCCTTATCCGGTCCCTGGACCCTTTCAGCGATAGCATCACGCATTCTGTCCTCGTTCCGCAGGTCACGGCCACGAAGACGGTGCCGACGGGCTTGGCGGCCGTTCCGCCGCCCGGACCGGCTATGCCGGTGACCGAGCCCGCTATATCCGTACGGAACACCTTGAGCGCCCCTTCTGCCATTTCCACCGCCGTCTCGGCGCTCACCGCACCGAATGAAACCAACGTTTCATGCGACACGTTAAGCAACATTTCCTTCGATCCGTTGGAATAGGTGACCGCGCATCCTGAGAAAAATTCGGATGAACCCGGCACGTCGGTGATGAGAGCTGCCGCCCTTCCGCCGGTGCAGGATTCCGCGAGCGACATTGTCAGTCCCTTTTTGAGAAGGATCGCCGACAGTTCGCGTATGCTTTCCAAGATATCAGACATCATCCTTCAGCCCCGCTATGCGTCCGACTCCGTCAATGTCGTCGATCACCTTGGCCACCGCCTCCGGCACCAGTGAACGCCAGTCGCCGTCGCACAGCATGCGCCTCCTGACCTCCTTTCCCGAATATTCGTGACGGTTGTACATCGGCGAATCCTTTATCTCATAGCCGGCCTCCTTGAATAGACGCCTGGTGAGCGTGTTGTTCGAGTAGACTATCGAGAACGGAGGGGACATCGAGATCACATGCGACACCCAGACGGAATATCTGTTCAGATCCTCTATGGGAACGATATATGCGTTATCTATGCCCACTTCCTTCATGGTGTTGGCGATCATCCGGTATCTCTCGCCGGCCGTGAACGGGTTGTTCACGGTGTGTGAGTATTGGGCGCTGCCGATACCGATGGTCATGTTCTCCGATGCGGCGGATATCTTGCGCATGACCTCCAGGTGACCGTAATGGAGCGGCTGGAACCGTCCTATCAGCAGTGAATCCCTCTCGTGTCTGTGATCTGCCTGCATGTTACCGCTTAATATGATGTCCGCTAAAAAGAGTTTACTGAGGCGAAGCGTCCCTCACAGGGGTCTGAATGTCCGCGATGATCGGCTTCTCGAGGCATTTGGCCGTCGAGGAACCGCATTCGGTCAGCGGAAGGAGCTTCTTCAGATATTGTTCCTTCTTTTCGCAGTCGACAAGCGCCTGTTCGAGAACGTCCCTCAGGTTCTCGACGGTGATTATCTCGATCATGTCGTAGAACTTCGTCTCGCTCATCACGTCCTTCCCGTTCTCCTTCGGTATGAGCAC
>WQZJ01000081.1 GCA_009780795.1 Methanomassiliicoccaceae archaeon | reverse complement strand
TGCGGCCATGTGCAACCTGTTCATCAAGAATTTGAAAGATACGATGATCTTCGCTTCCGTGCTGTCCTCCATACTTGCAGTACTGGGTCTCTTCGTGGCCATAGCGTTCGACGTGCCCCCGGGTGCTACCGTTGTGCTCATTATCGGCTCGGCATTCGTCGTGGCCCTTCTGTTCAAGTTCCTGATGAACCGCGGTGTCGTGCGGACCGGCGCGTAACGCGTCCGCAAGCACGGAGTGCGTCCGAAGGACGCTGACGGCAACTCATGGATATGTCTGTCAAAGATCGATCTTCAAAAATTCCCTGACATGCATGTATCTTATACCATCCACATCCCCGGATACCCAATCAGGGTCCATCGTTACCACGTATTTTGGATATCCGTCGTTTATTTGTCTCAGATTGCCGAACTCACGTTCTATGGTCTTATCCGAAGAGAGTCTGTAGACAACCTGAACATATATTCTGGAGCCGTCCTTTCTGCATACGAGATCCACTTCCTTGCCGTTGATATTACCAATCGTGACGTCATATCCTCTGCTCTTCATCTCCAGAAAAACAATATTTTCCAAATGATCCTGAATGTCATTGCTTCTGTATCCTAGAAGCGCGTTCTTTATGCCTATGTCGGAAAGGTAGAATTTATATTTCGGCGTAAGAATCTCTTTTCCCTTCAGTCCTTCCTCTTCCGATTTACGGAACACGAACGCTTCCTCAAGGTATTCGGAGAATTTGTACACCGTCTCCTTCCGTATCCTGCCATGCTCTTTGACAAGCTCCGTGTACATGTTGTTCAGAGATGTCGGTGACGCTATGTTCTCACAGAGGAACATGACGATCCGTTTCAACACCGTATCGTTCCTCAGTTTGTGTTTTTTTACGATGTCCCTGAGAACTATACTTTCGTATATGTCACGTATCACCGAATAAGAATCATTGTCGGAATGACCTGATATCCACGTGACCGGAAATCCGCCATGACGTAACATCGTGTCAAAAACAACATCCTCTGATGCGTCACCGCCGATCGCCCTCCTGAACTCCAGACATTCTGTGAAGGACAACGTCAGAATGTCGAAGGACACGTACCTTCCGCTGATATGGGACGAATATTCAGATGACAACAGACCTGAATTGGATCCGGTGACATATATGTCGAAAATCCCCTCGCCGTTGAATGATGCAACGACCTTTTCCCATCCGTCCACCTCCTGTATCTCATCTATCATGAGGACATTGTTCACACCTTCTTTGACGGAATCGGATACATAACGGTACAGGTCATCCGCGTGTGCTATTTTCACGTTGGAATATGATTCAAAATCAATGAACACGATGTTTGAATTCGGATCTTTTAACTGTATCTCGGCGGCGAGCAGTCTGAGAATGCATGATTTCCCTCCTCTTCTGATCCCTGTCAGTATCTTGATGTACGGCTTGCCTATATGCGGCCGTATCCTGCTCAGATATCTCTCACGGCGCACCAGTCTTATTTTCTGATCGTTCACATGCATATATTTCTGTTTGCGAATATAATACTATCTATTTTGTTCCGTTATAGCGGTACACTTTTCGTTTTTTAATGCATTCTGTTCCGTTATAGCGGTACACTTTTCACAGTAATATGACCTCAAGGATACATATAACTGTGATGACGGAAAACGTTATGATCGTCTGACGCAACTCTGAGTTGGCATAAGTTCAACCGCTGTTGCGCAGCATCAGCGCGATCGCATTGATGGACATGTGTACCCTTCTGCGCATACGTTGGTCGGATTCCGGTCCGCTTGCGCGGTAGCGGCGAAGCATCTCCGCCTGCACGTGATTCAGCGGATCGAGATGCGGGAGACGGCTGTCGATCGTACGGCGCAGCGCTGGATTGCGTTCAAGCAGTTTATCCTGCTCTGTTATGGATAGCAGATGCGCGCATGAACGCTGATATTCCGCTACGATGCGCGGGAATATCGAATCACGTAACGACTCGTCCTCCACAAGGGCGGCGTACTGTTCGCCGATGTTCATGTCCACCTTCGCCAGCACCATCTCCATGTTTGAAATAAGCGTGGAGAATGTCGGCCATCCCTTGAACATGGACCTCAGTAGTTCCAGGCCATCTTTCTGCCCGTGCTCGGACAGGAACGAATCCACCGCAGAACCGAATCCGTACCATCCGGGGAGCATGACACGGCATTGCGACCAGGAGAACACCCACGGGATCGCACGCAGGTCCTTGATGTTCCTGCTGT
Organism: Methanomassiliicoccaceae archaeon; assembly: GCA_009780795.1. Classification (GTDB taxonomy): domain Archaea; phylum Thermoplasmatota; class Thermoplasmata; order Methanomassiliicoccales; family Methanomethylophilaceae; genus Methanomicula. The sequence continues at coordinate 3,208 of WQZJ01000081.1, read as the reverse complement.
TTGTACGTGAGGCGGGTCGCGATCCTATGTTCAGCGAGGCTATCTCGGATATCACCGTCGATTGCCAGAAATAATCATCGAATCCGTCCGTCTCATACACCAGATTACGGTAGGCGGCGAACGCGAGGTCGGAGAGTTCATCGAAGGCATCCAGGAAAGGTTTGTCCGGAGTGGTCGCGGTCGATGATTCCGCTGCGGCGGCGAGCGCTGCGGCGGCAAGGACCTCAAGATTCCGTCTGCCTGCCTCCGCGTTACCGTATTTGGCCGCTATGACCTCACCTTGTTCGGTGAGACGCATCTGCCCCTGCACCGTTCCCTTGGGCTGCGCCAGTATGGCGCGGTAGCTGGGGCCGCCTCCGCGACCTATCGAGCCTCCGCGGCCGTGGAACACCCTGAACTTCACTCCGTGTGCCTCGAATACTTCGGCAAGCCTCGTCTCCGCTCGATAAAGTTCCCAGCGGGAGGTCAGATAGCCGCCGTCCTTGTTACTGTCCGAATAACCGATCATCACTTCCTGGAGATCTCCGCGGTCGGCGAGCAATGCCCGGTAGAAAGGTAATGAGAGAAGACCGTCCATTATGCGCGGGGCGGCACGCAGATCGTCTATGGTCTCGAATAAAGGTACAATGTTAACGTCCAGCGCACCTTCCGCCAAACGTAATATTCCCGTTTCCTTGAGCAGCACTGCAAGCTCCAGGACATCGGACATTCCGCGTGTCATTGATATGATCGCTGTTTGTATGCACCCTTTGCCGTAGCGCAGGTGCGCAGCACGGACCGCATCGAATATTGCAAGTTCCTTCGTTGTCTCCTCGCCGTACCTGAAGTGACGGGAGGCCAGCGGACGGGGGGTGGCGAGGTCCTTGAGCAAAGTTTCGACACGCTTGTCCTCATCCAATTCCATATAATTCGTGCCCGGCTTCCCGAACTGCAGGAGTTCTGCGACCACGCGCTCCTGTACCGTGGAGTTCTGACGGATGTCCATCGGCATCAGCGTCCAGCCGAACACGCGCACAGCACGCAACAATCTGCCCAGTCTGCCGTACGCCAATAATTTGGATCCTTGATTCAGTAATGACCTTTCAATGACCGTAAGGTCGGCGACCAGGTCGTCGGGCGTGTTATAGATCGGTGATGCGGGCTCACATCCTGTGAGTGTGTGATATGTCGCCTCCAGCCGTGCCCTTATGGCGGATATCGCGAGCTTGTACGGCTCATCATGATCGTCCAAAGGTACGACAGGCGACCTTTTCATCAGTTCCTGCATCTCCGGTATCATCTCTGACATGGATCCGGTAAGCGAGAGCTCACGGTGCAGACGGCCGGTCTCGGCCATATAGAATGTGAAGGCACGTTCGGTGTAACGAAGCAGCGCCTTGTTCATAACGGACGCGTCAACGAACGGGTTACCGTCACGGTCGCCACCTATCCAGCTTCCGATCTGCAGGAATGACGGAGTATTACCCATCTCCACGCCTATTGCATGCTCCACTGCGGAGTACAGTTTAGGCACCGCCTCGAAGAACGTCGAATCGAAATATGATAATACGCTGTCCACCTCGTCGAGCACCGACGGTTTGGAATTACGAAGCACGGATGTCTGCCACAGCGTCAGTATCTGTATTCGTAACTCCGTCTCGATATCATCATGCTCCTCCTTCGTTGCGAGTGCGTCACGCCTGCCCAGCAGAGCGGTGATGGCAGCCAGTATATCAAGTACGGAACGGCGCTGAACTTCCGTTGGGTGCGCGGTCAGCACAGGGGATATGTAAGCGGTGCGGAAGAAATCCTTAAGTTGCGTGTTGGTGTAACCTTTCGTCCTGGCGAATGCGATGCTCGCCTCGAGACTGCCCTCGCTTGCGTTACGGTGCGAGTTCTGGTACGCACGCCAGCGGTGGATGTGATGATGATCCTCGACGACATTAGCAAGAAGTGACGAATATACGACGGCACGTGTGACCATGCTCATATCCTCGTCGGAGAGGTTCTTCAGCATATCCTCCATTGCGTCATGACCTCTGTACTGGTAGAACTGTCTGAGATGTATGTGCAGCCTCTCGATCATATCGAATGTCTGCTTCCCCTCTGTATCACGGATCGTATCCCACAGCATCTGCTTGAGCATGTGGAAATCCTCGTACATCGCATCGGCTGCGGCCTTCTCCTCGACCTCGCTGCTTTCCGAATCACCAAGTAGATACAGCATGACGACACCTCCTATATTCTCAGACCCGTTGTACAGAGTGTGTTCTGAATTTGCGGCACCAACCTTCAGACTTCCTCTATCTCGCCGGTGTTGGGATCCATTACGAATCCCAGGACGTTGATACCTTCCGGGAGCAACGGATGTTTCTTGATTATGCTGACCGTGTCACGAACGGACTCGTCCGTCTCCTCGAAACCCTTCAGACATCCCTCGAGGTTGATGCCACAGCTCTCCACTAGGTCTATCTTACCCTGAGGGAGGCCCATTGCGATCATCTTCTCCTTTATCTTCGCCGCGTTGAGGTGACGGACCCCGCAATCTTTGTGACCTATCACGAATATCTCACGGACGCCGAGCATGTATACGGATATAAGCAGACTGCGCATCGTAACTCCGAAGGGATCCAGGATTATGGCGCCTGCGTTCTTGACGATCTTGGCATCACCGTTCTTGATACCGAGCGCGGCCGGCAGTAGCTCCGTCAGCCTCGTATCCATGCAAGAGAGTATAGCGAGTTTACGGCGCGGCTGAACGGTCGCTACGTATTGTTCGTAGGCCTTCGATGCAACGAACGCCTTGTTGTGCTCCAATATCCTCTCTTTGTTTGTCATAGTAGGCACCGTCGACGCGGTCGACATATTTATTATTTATTTAGGTACCAAAGCGCTTTTAACAACTTTAAGATTAACGTATCCTCCGTCCGGTCGCCGTACGGCAGGGCCCGTTAACGGACGGGAACATGGAAGAACGACCGAAAAAATTCTAATATCCTGATAACCGGCCGTCGATCAGAGGACTCGGTGGACGGAGAGGCGTTCCATCAGGCCCTGCCCGACCTTGAAGGATGACCGTGATGGACATTCTGCTGACAACGATTCAAACTGTGTTTCATAATTCCCGACCGATCTACCGATGGGATTAATTTTTCAAAGGACCATTGTCCGACGCTTTGGGAAAAAGCAGGAGCCGGACAATGGCTGAGATGGGATGCACTGGACGATA
>WQZJ01000080.1 GCA_009780795.1 Methanomassiliicoccaceae archaeon | reverse complement strand
TTGTGAAAAGGACCGTTCAGGACACTCTCGCCGGGAAGGTCGATGTGGCCGACCTGGTGATATCCAGGACCTGCAAGGACCCGAACAGATACGAATCACCGGATAGAATGGCCAACGTGAACGCAGCGAAAAAGATGATGAACATGGGCTATGAATTCATACCCGGTATGAAGGTCTCATGGATCGTGACCGATTCGTCCAGGACGCCGCAGACGGTCGAACCGTACATCAGCGGCACCGAGTTCATCGGGAAACCGGACCATAAATATTATGCGGAAAGGCTCGCCAATATGGCGTCCCGCATCACTGAGGTGTTCGGATGGTCCGAGAAGGACCTGATGATGGGAAGCCAACAGGCAACACTGTTCGGCGGCGAGGTCCATGCACCCGTGACGAAGAGAGAGGAGAAGAAGGGTGTCGAGAAGGTCGCGAAGAAGACCTCCCTCAAGGATTTCTTCTGATCCTTTTCGAATATCCGGCGCCGATATGGCCCTCACAGATATTATAGTGAAATAATTTATATATGTTAACCTAAATAAAATATAAAATAAGGTAATATTTATATACTAATTTAAATTTAACTAGTGTTAAATACAATATTATTATATACTAAATATACTATATTTCTATTTGGCTTTGAGGACAGGTCGGCGGACACGCTCCGCCGTACTGAAGAGATGCATGAAACGAGGGCGCCGGGAAGCGAAGATCACCATGTTTCCTCAAAGCTGCGTACTGCCTGTCGCCGCCTCCGTCTAATGTGTTTTCTCAGAGCCTGCCTCGTCCGCCCGTACGGGCCCCGGCCTCGGCCGGGGCCCGACGAAATATCATATCGGTGATTAGATGAGCAACCAGTTAATACTTGATGATCTCAAGATGTCCGTCGAGACGTGGGATCTTAGGCTCGCCGAGAGCGCCACCAAGGCGGCCATCGGGGCCGGGATCGATCCCCGGTCCATCGTTCAGGACGGTTTGGGAAAGGGGATGGAGGCCATCGGCGAAAGATTCGACAAAGCGGAGATATACCTTCCGCAGGTGGTCGCCGCATCAAAAACGATGGAAATTGCGCTTAAGCTTCTGGCACCTCTCATGCAGGCCGGCGACAGCGCCATGAGGGGCACCGTGATAATGGGTACCGTCGAGGGTGATATCCACGAGATAGGGAAGAATGTCTGCTGCGCGATGCTCCGCGGTGCCGGCTACAAGGTCGTGGACCTTGGGCCCGATGTCTCGCCGGACTCGTTCATGGAGGCGGGTGCGGAGCATGAGGCGCATATACTCGGTTGTTCTGCGCTCATGACCACCACGATGCCCGTGCAGTCGGAGATCGTCGACACAGTGAGGGATTCCGGCGCCGGATACAAAGTGATCGTTGGCGGCGCCCCGGTGACGAAGAGATGGGCCGACGAGATAGGCGCTGACGGATACTCCGAGAACGGCGCGGAGATCGTCGAGCTTGTGAACAAAGTTATGAGGGACGGGTGACCGCATGGCAACGGAGAGAGCGTTGACGATATTCGATGTGTATGACCGCTTCGTCAAGGGAAGGAAGGTCCCGGAAGAGGAATGGGATTATTCTATCATCCCGACGAACGCGACGGAACTGAAGAAGAAATACAAACTGAACTTCGGTAAGAACATAATACCGGAGGACAAGGCGACGATGAACAACCTGTTCAACGCCGGACTTGAGATGTTGGTGAGCACCGGATTCTACAACACAGACCTGAAAAGGGTCCTGACCGTCACGGAATCGGAGGTCATGGAAGGAATAAAGAGAACACCGAAACAGCTGATCATCGGGGAAGGGAGGGACGCGGTACGCCTCTGTCCGCGCAAAGGTAACGGTCCCGTGAAACCGATCATACAGGGCGGACCGATGGGGGCGCCCGTCTCAGAGGACATCTTCATCCAAGTCATGCAGAGCTTCGCACAGGAGGCCTCGGTGGACACGCTCGTCAACGGAGTGATGTCCACCATCGAGGGCCATCCCGCCACAACGAACACCCCTTATGAGATCAGGGCGACCATGGCAGAGATAAGGGCAGTGAGAGAGGCTTGCATCCGCACCGGAAGGCCCGGTATGGGCATATAGGGGCCTGAGACCCCGCTGTCGGCGGCGGGACGTCTCACTTCGGACCTATCGTCCGCAGGTATGAGGGGGTGCGATCCGCACGAGTGCTCACAGCTCAACGAGCTGAAGATAGACATGGCCGGGCTGAACATGCTGGCGGGATGGACCGCTAACGGCAATACCGTGATGATAGAGCAGATGCCCATGTTCGGCGGTTATTGCGGTGGCATCGAGGAGACGGCGATATGTGACGTGGCGACGACACTCGCGTCCTTCGTGCTGTTCAGCGGCAACTTCCATCTGGACGGTCCGATACACATAAGGTGGGGTATAACGACGTCCCGTGAGACGCTGCAAATAGCGGGCCACGTCGCTGCGGCGATGGACGCGAACACCGACCTGCTCATTGCGAATCAGTATTACACAGCAGCCGGTCCGTGCACAGAGATGTGCCTGCTGGAGACGGCGGCGCAGGCGATAACGGACACCGCGTCCGGAAGAGAATTACTTTCGGGAGTGGCGGCATCAAGGGGCGTGACACAGGATAAGGCCACCGGAATGGAGGCGAGGATGATGGGAGAGGCCGCCATGGCGACCGCTGGCATGAGGGTGCCGGAGGTCAATCGTATCCTGGAGAAGATGGTCTCAAGTTATGAAAATGATTATGCGAACGCTCCTGCGGGAAGGACGTTCCGTGAATGCTACGACACACTGACGGTAAAGCCGACGGAGGAGTACCGAGGCATATACGACAGGGCTGTGAAAAAGCTCAGCGGTCTCGGCCTCAATCTGTTGGGCTGACAACCTCCACTAAACCTCTTACCATTTTCTTAACAAGACGATCGTGTGCATCTCGATTCAAAAATAGCGGCGGGCCCGACGATCAACGAGATTCGGATACGTACGGTCACATACCGAACGACGCGAACGCCGCGTCGTACACGCGAGCGATCTTTGACTGTGCCTCCGCGTGTCCCTGCTGTGCGGCGAGACCGTACCACTTCATCGCCTCCTTGGAGTCGTAGGGCACGCCCTCTCCTTTGTCGTACATGCACGCAAGCTCGAACTGCGCCTCCGCGTGTCCCTGCTGTGCGGCGAGCTTGTGCCATTTCACGGCTTCGGAACTGCTCCTCGGCAGACCGATACCGTGGTGGTACAGCAGACCGGTAAGATACTGTGCCTCCGCATATCCGCGCTGTGCCGCCTGGCCGTACAGCTTGGCCGCCTCCCTGAAATTCTGCTGCACCCCCTTGCCGCTGTTGTACATGAAGGCGAGCTTGCACTGCGCGTCCGCATGTCCCTGGTCCGCTGCCAGCCGATACCATTTCGCGGCCTCGGACGGATCCGTCCCCTCATACATGCGCCCCAGTTCCGCCTGCGCCTCCGCGTGTCCCCGCTGTGCGGCGAGCTTGAGCCACTTCTCCGCCTTGGGATCGTTCCTTGTCAGACATTCCTTGCTACGTTCGTACAGTTCGTCGGCGTTCGAGGTGGCCTCCTCTTGAACGGCACCGTTCTGCTTCTCCTCCGGTGCATCAACCTGTTCGTCCTTGAGGGCCTTGTTCCTCCTGAACAACCTGAACATGGCCCATGAGATTGCTTTTTTCGCTTTAATAACTTTGGCACGAACGTTCGGGGACCGCAGTATGATATAACATATCCGACTCGTTATATGATCTCCGGGGACGGGTCCTCGAAGTCGGAGGAACCGCATTCCTCCATTATCGCCTCTATACATCTGGCTCTCTTCTTTTCAAGCGTCTCTTCGTCGGCGGCGGAGTTTATCATCGCGCACCTCCATACGTTCGATCCGTCCTCGTAGTCCGTTATCATCTCATCCGAGCCGAACAGACCGCGGACCGTCCTCGGATCGCGAACGGCAGCGAATTCCCGCTCGCCGGTAGTTGTAACCTTACCGTATCTCACAAGAAGGTGCTCGTACGACGATGCGTGATCTTTCTTCTTCACGGGCGGCACTCCCGACCTTGAGTTGACCAGTTCCTCCAGCAGATTTATCCCTGTTGCAGCCAGCACGGCGGCGGGGGTCTGACTGGGTATGCGCGCGTCTATCTCCAATACCTTCAGGCCGTCCTTTGAGTTTATGGCTTCGACGTCCATCAGCGCCCCGAGGTTCATCCTCTCGCCGATCGTCTCCGCGATCCGCCTGAACTCATCTTCTCTCTCCTGGCTGAGGATACCGGGCGCGCACCTTACCCTTTTACAATCATAATCCTTACTGAGCATGATCTCGGTGGTCACGAACGACCTGTAATCGTGACCGTTCCCGATGACCTCCGTGGACACCACGGTTCCGGAGACGAATTCCTGTATCACGGGCTCGTCGCCCATCCGCATTATCATCTCTATCCCGGCGGCGACATCCTGTTCGTCATTCGCTACCATTACGCCTGCGCTACCGCTCTGTGACGACGGTTTGACGACAATGGGATATCCGCACTCCTGCCATCTCTTCGGCAACGGTATCCCGGCGGCCTCCATCATGCTGTTCGATGCGGACTTGGATGATGATATTATATACGAATCCATATCGAAAAGGAACGGTATCCCGGAATATCTCAGCAGCTCGTCCAGCCTCGAAAGCAGACCGGTGTCCTCGCATGCAGGTATAACGGCATCGCATCCCCTGAATATCCTCATGGCGTCGCTCTCCTGCACCGTCGGGTCGAGGATCGCGGACTCGTCGGACATGGAGAATGCGGGAGCAGTGTTCCTCTTATCGATCACTATCGTCTCATAACCTGCCTTCTTGGCGAGATACGCCGCTTCCATGCCCTGCAGCGCGCCGCCGACAATCGCTAACCTCATGATATGCGCCTCGACTTCCTTAAAATGCTGACCTTCCGTTCTGACCATGAGCGAGAGGCCGGGGAGTCGAACCCCGCTAGCGCGGCTGTAGAGGCCTACCGGTCCCGGACCGCCCCCCTCCTTTTTCGTTCGATCCTATGTTTACGGTATATAATATATATTATTTTCTATCTATTGGATAGTTGGTTTATATTTAGATATTTAAAAATTTCGAAAAAATGTACAATCTCTCAAAAGACGTTTTAATAGGCGATATCGAGGCCGAGATCCCTCAGCGTGCGCACAGCATCATCGTAAACACTGAGGTGCTCGTCCGACGGTGTAAGTGTCCTGATGTCGTAACAATCCTGGAAGCGCTTGCCCTTCGGCGGCTGCGGGAGGTCGTTCTCGTACAACGGTATCAGACGATCGAGTATCGCGTTCACCTCTGCTATCTTCATGCCGGCGGCGGCTGCGGATGCTTCGCCCATCATCCTCACTTCCATCGGCGTCGTCCTGTCCTTTGCGACACCTTTCGACGCCGCCACTCCCGAAAGTAATTCTCTTCCGGACGCGGTGTCCG
>WQZJ01000079.1 GCA_009780795.1 Methanomassiliicoccaceae archaeon | reverse complement strand
TACGTGTCGGAGGCGACCGCTTTCTCGGGACACTCGTCCCTGCATCTCATGCATCCGATGCATAACTGCTTCTCAAGCGGTTTGCCGTAAGGAAGCTCCGCATCTGTTATCACGGACGTGAATCTGACCCTCGGACCGTTTCCCTCCGTGATGAGCATACCGCTCGGCCCGAACGTCCCCATGCCGGCGAGATATGCGGAGTGCCTGTGCGAGAAGAACGATGACGGATCTTTCCTCAACCCGTCGATGCCTGTATATCCGTCCCGGGGGACGAACACGGCCTCATGGCCGAGAATGTTAAGCTCCATGACGATCCTTTGGGCCGCATGGTCGAGCATGAGGTTCAGCGTTCTGTAGTGCTCAAAATAATACAATGACGGAGCGGTGGCGAGTATTGCCCTCTGCGTCGGTATGCCCATCGATATAACGGACCGCGAACCTGACATGAGCGCGGACGGATATGAGCATTTTCTGATCGTACCGCTAACGAGCGGGTCGCTCTCCCATGACCTCACGTCCGTAGCGCCGATATCGATTATTCCCAACGATCTCGCCAACAACCTTATGCGACCGAACAGCTCATCCGGGTCCATGAGACATTCACGGTCTCATGCCTTATAACATTTTTTCAAAAACGACCTGGAAAGGGAAAAGGTTTGAGATGCCCTCAGTAAGGGCATGAACTGCAGTCGTGCGCACCGCATTCATCGTTCTCGATCTGCCATTTGAGCGCCCACTCTTTGACCGTCTTTATCGCCATGATCAACTCGACGCCGCCCTCGGTCAGTTTGTACTCGCTCTTCAGCGGGATGGTGGATGCATCTACGATCCTTTGGATGAGACCCTCCGCCTCCAGCTCCTTAAGCCGCTGAGAGAGTATCTTCGGGGTCACCTCCATAAGAGTGTTTTTGAGTTCTGAGAACCTCCTCATCTGACTTTGACCTTTGTAAAGCTCCAGCAGGATGAGGAATGTCCACCTTTTTGCCAAGTAGTCCATTGTCCTGTAAACTGTGCAATCGTGATTCATGGTATCTAGTAAGAAATTCGATAGATATAAAATATATGGTAGTAAAAGTAAGTCTTAGCCAAAATTTATATGTTATTTGACTAAATTTAACCAAAAATGCCGCTTTATGGAGAGATGTTTACAGACATCCTATAAAAGTTTGTCTGTCCGCCGGCAAACCGCCCAAAATATGCGTGGCAACTATGGTTCTGTTGAAAAAACACGACTATTGGACGCCGAACCGGAAGAATCGTTGATTCGTGCTAACGATCATCTCTATGATGCTTCAATACAGATGAAAAAATGGCATCTGGCTGAGATACATTTCCATATATTACGTGAGGACTAAGACATAGAGAAATTAGATTAAAATGAAAGTATAGTGAATATGAGAACGTCGTCACGAACGTTCGGTGTGGACGGCATCGCCCTCTGATATCGCCGCGAACACTGCCTCATCATGAAATTTTCGCGTCATCGCTTCGTTCGGGATGATTTTGAAACGTGTAGTGCACATCCGAATATACGGGAACGGAACGGACGAGAGACGGATGATCATGAATGGATGATTCAACACAAAGAAGAAAAAATGGTGCAGGCGCCGGGATTCGAACCCGAGCAAGCAGCTTGGAAGGCTGCAATCCTAGCCAGACTAGATCACACCTGCGCGAGGATTCGTAACCTTCAACTCGTATATAATTATAATGCACGAGGCGGACTCATTGGAGTCGTTCCGCACAGAATGGACAGAACCTCGGCTGTTTTGGCAGATCAAGGGCGAGGCCGCAATACGGGCATATCTTGAACATCCCGGGTTCGTTCCCATCCCTCGGGATCTCCGGGCGCTTCCCGCATTCTCTGCAGAACTTATACGGATGTTCGTTCAGTGACCCGCAGTGCGGGCAGACCGCCATTATCTTCTGCTCCTCGCCGTCGTCCCTGTCCTGTACCAACTGCTTGTACATCTGCGGGAACAGCAACAGACCGGCACCCATCATGGCATCATCCATGTGACGTAAAGTGAATAACTTACTTTTCCTTTTTGCTGTCCCGTATATGCGGGCGGACGATGGTTTCCCTCTTCATTCATGTGCCGCAGGGCGGAGGCGGGACAGTCCGGTCCTGTCGGTCAGGCGTCAATAAATTATTAATCCCGACATGCCGTTGAGCGGGACATGCGGCGTTCCGAACCGGTCCTCACGGACCAGGATGACATCAGGATATGGAATAAGATCGATGATGTCGGCCGGGAAGGGAAGAAAAAGAAAAAGCAGCACGATAAGTTATCTGTTCTTGCGGTGATCGACGATGCACTCTCGACATCCAGGCATATGCATTCTGCCGTCCTCGTGAAGATGTTGAGGAAGGCCGCGCACGAGGAGATCGGTAATCTTGAGCCGATCTCCATAAAGATACTTGATATGTGCAGGCCCGGTGATATGTATCCGGTGATGGAAGCTGCGGACATAGTGATAAAGGACGGCGGTCTCGATGTCTCCCGCTCCCTGATGAAGAAGATGGCCAATGTCCCGGACACTGCGTTCAGGGAGTATTTGGAAGGCGTCCTCGCGTCCCGCTCCGGGAACAAGGAGGTCGCCGTCAGACATCTCATACGGAGCAACGCCATAGATCAGTCGTTCATACGGACGTACGATATACTCATATCCCTGGACCCCGGAAAGGGATGGGACGTCCTCAGGAACATACAGCTGATCATGTACGGCGAAAGCCCCAAGGAAGTGCATACGGGCGACAAGGACCTTCTGGAGCTGCAGGAGATATACGACGGATGGTACAACGGTGACAGAGGGGCTGCAAGAAAGAGGCTGGAGGCATCGAGCGGTTATCTGTCTGAACATCTCGATTTCCTATTGGCGGCGGCAAGGATGACGGGGGATGTGAACGAGTATGAGAGGTCCGTCAAATTTTACGATAAGATATTATCCCAATATCCTAACATCGACAGCATCGTCGTCGAGAAGGCCGGTATGCTTACCGCGATGGGTAAGCGAAGCGCCGCCATCGCCCTGCTGGAAACGCTTGACAAGGAGAATTGGAACAACAGGAACTTCATGGAGTGTATGCTGAGGGCACTCGCATCGAAGAACACGGTAAAGGACTTCTCCGCATACTCTGACGCGTTCCTCGCTTCGGAGCACGGAGATATGAAAGGGCACCTGCTGGCGTGCGAGCTTATGTCAGAGATCGGCATGAATGACCGCGCCGCGGGCATACTGCGCCTTCTCGTGCCTATGTTCCCGGACGACCTTGACATACGTTTGGCAAGCGCCAGGAACGATGTCATGCTGGGTCGTGACACATCCGCCATGAAGACGGCGGACACGATAGTGAAGATATCGCCGAAAGCACCGGACGGATACTGCATACGAGCTGAGATACACCTGAGGCATGAGAGGCTGAAGAACGCGGTGAAAGAAGGTGAATATGCGCTCAAATGCGACGCTGATCACCTTGCGTCCCTGTCGGTCATGGGAATGACCCGCATACGCCTGAAAGAGTACGAGAAAGCGTTGGAGATATACCGGCGCATACTTATCCTCGACCCGACCGACGCCGAAGCGACCAGGGATATGGCATACGCACTCGACATGCTCGGAAAGAGACAGGAGGCTGTGGACGAGTACCGGAACGCACTGCGCCTCAGGAAGGACGAGAAGCTCATGGTCTCCATTCTGTCCGCGCTCATCGAGAGCGGCAGGGCGGACGACGCGGCGATCGTCGCAAAGGAGTTCATAGACGACGAGGACGGTGCCGACCCATGGTGCCTGAAAGGGAACGCAGAATACCTGTCGTCGTACCACGCGGACGCTGCGCTCTCATATACGAAGGCATTGGAGTCGAGACCGCACGATGCGAGGATATGGCACTCCAAGGGTCTCGCGGAGGAGATGGCGGGTAAGTACAAAGAGGCCGAATCGTCGTACGACAGAGCGGTGATAATCGATCTCGACAACCCGGAGTTCTGGCTTTCTAAGGCGATGGTGCAGGAGAAGCGCGGTGACCTCAAGGGTGCTGTGCTCTCGCTGAACCGTGTGATATCGGATGCACCGGATAATGTGTTCGCCCTTGTCCGCAAGTCGAGCATACTCGCATATTCCGGAAAAATGAAGGAAGCGATGTTCTTCCTCGACCATGCGCTGAAGGTGGACAACAGGAACATCAGGATACTGGAGATAAAGAAGAACGTCTACAAGCGCAACGGTATGCACGATGACGTGATAGAAATATGCAAAACGATCCTGAGAATAGACAAAGGGAACATCGAAGCTCTCACAGACATGGCGGAAACGTACCAGAGGATGGGGAAGCACGACGAAGCGCTCAAACTGCTCAGCAACGTGTCCGCGGACCTTGGCGAGGTGGGAGTGTTGATGATGAAGAAGAACTCCGCCCGGCTCAACGGTAACGCAGACGTTGAGGTCGAGGCCTGTCGATCCATACTTAAGCTTGAACCGGACAACCGCATGATACGGCTGGACCTCGCGGACGCCCTCATACGTTCCGGAAGACATGACGACGCGGCGGATGTGTATGAGCTGATGCAGAAGAAGGACCCTAAGGACGCGGAGGTGATCGTTCTGCGCGGTAAGCTGAGAGCAATGATGGGCGACGATTCGAATGCGCTCGCGCTGTATCATGAGGCGATCCTCGAGGACCCGGACAACTGCGACACCTTGAACGAATTGGCGAACGTACTGTGCGACTCCGGAGAGTACAGAGAGGCGCTTAGTATGGCGTCACGCGCAATAGAACTGTCTCCGGACATGTCGGAGGCCCATTTAACGAAATCAAAGATACTGAGGTCGATGAACGATGACCCCGGTGCCCTCGCGGCGCTGAATGAAGCACTGGACAACGTATCGGAGAGCGGCGGCGTTCACGTCCGCATCGGAGAGATATACGAGGAGCGCGGGGACCTGGACGATGCGCTTACGTCATACGCATCCGCATTAAGGAACGGATCGGACGACGGTCACACGAACTACAGGATAGGTAGGGTGCATGAGTTGCTTGGAAGCCGCGAGGCGGCCAAGAAGAGCTATGCGGCCGCGGGCGCGAGAGAAAGGGACGCCGTCAGAGCATGGGAGCGGCTCGGGACGATGCAACTGGAGGATGATGAACTCGCGGAATCAAGAAGAAGCTTGGAAGCGGCGCTCGCCGCCGATCCGTTCGACGCGTCATCGTTATTGAGCCGCGCCAGACTGTACGTGAAGGAAGGTGACGAAAAGAAGGCGATACCCATCTACCGGACGCTCACGAACCGCGACGACAGCACTCAGGAGATGGTGTACGAACTGGAAAGACTGATGAAGGCTTCCGAGAGACAGGCGACCGCTCAGGAGGAGGGCATGTCGGAACATACGTCTGAAAACGCTGAGGAACTGTCAGAAGGACCTGCAAAAAAATATGCGTCCAATGACGACACGGACTACGCGGACATAGGCAACACCTACGATCTGG
>WQZJ01000078.1 GCA_009780795.1 Methanomassiliicoccaceae archaeon | reverse complement strand
GTCGCATGCGACAGCATCATCGGATCCACAGGTATGCGGTCGAACTCCCCGCCCATGAACGATGAGGCGTATCTGCGCTTCGCTCTCCTCAGCCAATCCTTGTTGATGTCGGGGAACGAATGTATTGTCATATTCTACGCATAGCATATACGTGAACAAAAGCATTGTGATATCAGATTCTCTCTGAAGACCTGTCCGAGGAACGATCCGTATCGACCGTTTCCGTATTTTTCAAAAATCTTACAATCAAGTCTATATGCGAGATGGATGATATATCCATAATGGACTGCCTGAAAATGGTAAAGTGTGAGATCGATAAAGGGTGGACCGGCCCGAATCCCGACTGCAAGTTCGGACCTTGCCACTATGAGGGACAGGACTGCACGTATTGTTTCTGTCCGTTCCATCCGTGCGGGGACGAGGACCTCGGAGAGTACATAGACACCCCCAACGGCAAGTACTGGAGCTGCGTCTATTGTCATTTCATTCATCGCATACCGGTGTGCAGATTCATCGCGTCCAGGATCACGGAGCTCAGGATAAGGGAACCCGACGATCCGAGGCTCAGAGGACTGCTCACAGAAGCGAAGGAAAGATTCATGGTACCGGGGAAGGCGATAATGGTCCTCGGGGCGACCTCCGATGCCGGAAAGTCACTGATCACAGCTGCGTTGTGCCGCATCATTTCCCGGAAGGGATATTCTGTCACACCGATGAAGACTCAGAACATGAGTCTGAACTCGATGATAGCATCCGACGGTTCAGAGGTCGCATCGATACAGATGGTGCAGGCCAAGGCCGCACGCATAAGACATCCCGATCGCAACGTTAACCCGATACTCATCAAACCGATGGGCAGCGGAAAGACCCAGACCATCGTGCACGGGAAGATCTTCGGCGAGTTCGGGGTGAACGAGTACTACGAAGATTTCATACCGTCGAAAGGCACGGAAGCCGTCAGGGAGAGCATAAGGCTGCAGAAGGACAGGTACGAGTACGTAGTCATGGAAGGGGCAGGATCACCGGCGGAGATAAACATCTATCACAGGGATATCGCCAACATGCGGGCCGCCGAGATGGCGGATGCGGATTGCATATTGGTCGTGAACATGAAATGGGGAGGGGCGTTCGCATACGCCCTCGGTACAGTGGAGTTACTGGCGGATGACGACAGAAAAAGGGTCAAAGGGATAATATTCAACAACATGCACGGTGACGCCTCATCGCTTGACAGCGGCATCAAGGAAATAGAGTCGATCCTAGGGATACCCGTCCTTGGAGTGGTACCTCATCTGGACCTTCCGATGCCCGCCGAGGATTCGATGACCATGAACCGGTCTGAGGGTAAGGAAGGGAAGATCAACGTGATCGTTCTCAAACTGCCGAAGATAGCGAATTTCACCGATCTCGATCCGTTGTACCATGAGAACGTTCACATAAAGTACACTGAAGATCCGAGAGATCTTTACGATGCGGACGTTATAATAATACCGGGCACCAAGGACATCAAGGCGTCAGTGGAATGGATGCGCTCATCCGGGATGGACGTTTCCGTGATCGCTATGAAAGGAAAGGTACCGATTGTCGGGATATGCGGAGGCTATCAGATCATGTGTGCATCGTTCTCAGGTACGGGTGCACCATGCGCCGGAGGGCTCGGTCTGTTCGACGCAACGGTGAAATGGACAGGTAACGAGGAAACGAAGAGACAGGTGAAAGGGAAGCTTGCGCTGACCGGCGAGGATATGAAAGGTTATGAGGCATATTCCGGATGTACGGAGACTAACGCACAACCTTTGTTCACTTTGTCATTCTTCAAATCCCCGTCGGTGAACGAGGGTTCCGCAGATGTCGGTGAAAAACTGTTCGGCACGTACGTGCATGGCCTGTTCGACGAACCCGGGTTCAGACGGCACATATTAAAAATGACCGGAAAGTACGTCCCGTCCGGATATTCAGATGTAAGTTACGATAAGATACTCGATGAGACGCTGGACAAGCTGGCCGATGCGGTGGGATCGTCCATCGATATGAACGCATTCAACAAGATGCTGGAGGTCTGCAGATGAGGTTACTTTTCGTCGGCACCACGTCCAACGCGGGTAAAACGCTAATGACCGCGTTGTTCTGCCGTTACCTCAGAAGGAAAATGATCATGGTCGCACCGTTCAAGGCGCTGAATCTTTCGTCCACATCGTTCAGAACGGCTGACGGCGATGAGATCGGTACAGGACAGGCACTTCAGGCATGGGCCTCCGACATAGAGCCGGACGTGAGGATGAACCCGGTCCTCCTGAAAGCGGAGGACGGGAAGCTGAAGCTGCTGCTGAATGGCAGAGAGACAGGAAGAATGCCCCGAAAGGAACTGCTGGCTCATGCGGTGGCGTCGTATGATGAGCTGTGCGATATGTACGAGGCGGTCGTCGCCGAAGGTTCAGGCTCCGCTGCGGAGATAAATCTGAGGGATCATGACATAGCGAACGTAGGATTCGCGGCCGAGCGCCAGATACCGATGGTACTGATCGGCAACATTGAGAGAGGCGGTGTGTTCGCAGGATTATACGGAACATGGCGCCTGATCGAGGAGAAGAACAGACACCTTCTGAAAGGGTTCATAATAAACAAGTACTACGGAGACAAGGACATTTTGAGAAGCGGCATAGAACGTATCGAATCTCTCACAGGGATGAGATGCTTCGGGGTCATGCCTCACGTGAACGTGAGACTTCCGGAGGAAGATTCATCGGAGGACGGGATAAGAACGTACAGCGACGATGAGATAAACTCATTCATAGGCTCCCTGGACAGCATCCTTGATACAGCGAACGAGAATATTGACATGCATTCGATATTCAGAGTGACATCGGAATGATCATCCGCCGGACGCGACCCTGAGCGCATCCACTTTCATGTTTTCCGTGAGATGCGTAGTCATAGGTATCGGCCTTCCGTCCAAAAGGTAAAGGAAGGCGTCCGGATGCTTTCCCAGGGAGAGCATAACGTCCTCTATGGTCATACCGTCGCCGACGGTGATCGTTTCTCCTTTTATGACCATCTCTGCCATACAGCCATCAATGAGAACAGGATATATATGTGATTCTTTTAATATACTATTATATATCTAATATACTTACAATACTATTAGGAAAGAGGATGAAGAAACTATTGGCAGCGGTGACGGTGATACTGATGATATCGGTCTCATCGATCTCTCTCGTCCAGACGGCGGACACGGTGACTGACGATTCCGTACCCGAGAACGGAATGATGACGATCGGCAGGAACGGTAGCGATAGTTATAAGATTCCGCCGATGTTTGTCCTAGCTGCGGGCACGGAGATGATAACGCATCTCGGCGAACCCGTTTCCGAGGAGGAACCGTCCGTAACGGAACCGGAAGGTCCGCCGGACACGGACGGTGAAACGGTGTCCGCCGAAAAGCCGAGGTCCAGGATGTTCGGTGTATTGGCGGTGTTCATGTGCGCCGTCATGGCGATAACCGTGTATAACGTCATATCGGTGAGGTCCATCATGATGACATGTTCGGATAAAGAGGAAAAGGAGGTCGAAAATGGCAACGCTTGATGATTTCTGCAGGACCGAGGTCTTTGTGGTCGATACTGAGACGACAGGTCTCGACGGTGCCCCGAAGGATAAGATCGTTGACATCGCGATATGCAAGGTGACGCTGGGCGGCGACAAGGTGGAAGAGGTATACTCCTCGGTGGTCGGTCACGACGTATCCGGATGGAACGAGAGGCTCAGGCATGCATGGATATTCGAGAATACCGATCTCACGCTGGAAATGGTCGCTGAGGCACCTTCTGAAAAGGACGTGATCGCCGACATCACTCGTATACTGGGAAACAGGAACGTGACGTCATTCAACATTGCGTTCGATCTCGATAAATTCCTGTATCGGGAACCTTGGTCCCTGAGGGGGAAGTTCATACCATTCAGATGCGTGATGATCGCATCAAGGGACGTGTGCAAGCTTCCGGGACTCTATGAGGAGTACAAATGGCCGAAGCTCGAAGAAGCGTATCGGATGATAGTCAAGGGGGACCCGGCCGACATACACGGAAAGCAATCGCACAGGGCGCTGAGCGACGCGGTGATGGCGTCACACATACTTTTGGAATTGCACAGAACCGGTAATTACTGACCGTCCCTTTTCCTTCTTATGCTCCTTAGCTGCATCGAGTACAGCCGTTCCGTGAAACCGGTGAACGATCTCAGGAAACCCCTCCTGAGCGCCCATCTGGAGAAGAAGAACCATATTATGACCATGACCGCGATCATGACGTACGAATACCACGGCAGTATGTACAGACAGAACACCTCAGCAGCGATCTCGTACTGCCACGCGGCCCAGTAGGCCAGTGCCATCAGGCCGAACAGCAGGAACACGAGTATCGTCGGTTTGATGTCCTTGTTCACCCTGCCATCTATGGAGAAGAACTTGAAGCGCGGTATGACCATCATCACCTGTATCAGACCTGCGGCCATCAGGAAGACGAGCAATGCATTCCTTCCGAATATCTCCGCCATCATCTTCGTCTTCTCAAGGTCCGAGAACAGGGTCATATCAAGACCGCTGTGCTCGCCGCCCGCCCACCAGAACAGCCTCAGCTGATCGTCCGTCAGTATGACATCGAACAGACCATTGTACTCGCCCACGTAGAACAGACTGTACGTTATCAGTCCGAATAACGATACGAGCACCGCCATCGGTATAGCGAATCTCAAAACATCCGGCAGTACGGAGCCCTCCAGTTTGGACGGTTTCGCCCATATGACCATGAAGAACGATGCCACCGAGAGGCTGACGAAGGCGTAGAACGCCGATGTTATGGGCACCAGCGGCGGTGCCTGGAATATAACGGCTATGAGGAAGATCATCATCGCTATGACGAAGTTCCGGGCTATGTACACCTTCAATATGTCCCTCATGGCGGATACCGTTCGATTACCTTCGGTGAGCGCCTTGGGCAGCGCCGAGAACCTGTCGGACACCAGTACCATATCAGCAACGCTCCGCGCCGCACCGCTGCCGCTCTGCAACGCTATACCGACCTGCGCCTCCTTCAGCGAACGCACATCGTTCACACCGTCCCCTATCATCGCAACGTAACGGCCGCTCTTCTTTAGCTCCTCTACGACCAATTCCTTATGGTCGGGCCTCATGCGCCCGAAGATGTTCGTCTCAAGTATGCGTCTCGTGCGCTCACTGTCGCTGAGCCTCTCCAGTTCGTCCCCGGAAAGTATCTTCCTCTCTCCGGGCAGCCCGGCGATCGTGAACAGTGCGTTCACCGCCGCGGGATCATCACCGGACAGTATCCTTATCTCCATGTCGTTGGCCAGGAACGTCTCTATGGTCTCCCTGCAGTCCGGCCGGATCTCATCCTCTATCGCGATTACCGCCACCGTCTCCAGCGCAGGGAGCAGGACGGCGTCACCGTCATGGAACACGGCGTCCCCTCTCGCTTTGGCGAGGACGACCGCCCTC
>WQZJ01000077.1 GCA_009780795.1 Methanomassiliicoccaceae archaeon | reverse complement strand
CCACCGACCTAATAAGGGAACTTACCGACCTCACGGAGACGTGCATCGGAGATCCCGTATCGCTGGCATCACTGAAGAACCTAGAGAATGCTGTGCGCGATGCGGCGGAAGGGATGGAGAGATGTGGATATCACACGGACAGACGGGAGAATATGCGGTCGGTCCTGAGATTCCAGTTCGGCGGAGGAACGGCGGATGCGCTCATGGATGGTGCCGACGTCACCGGTAAGTTCCCTTACTGGAAATTCCATTCCGGTAAAAAGCAGCTGGGCATGCTCACTCCCGAAAGGGGCATGGTCTCGCTCACGATCGACGGGGCGGAGATACTTGCCGGCGCCGGGAGGAACGTGGTGGAGATGCAGGATTTCGAGATGAAGGGCAATCTTTTCGCTGTGGGCGTCTTGAAGGCCGACCGTGACATCAGGACAGGTGACGAGGTCATCGTCATGACCAACGGCACCGTCAGGGCGGTCGGTGTGGCCGCGATGTCCGGAGCGGAGATGGAGGACCTCAGGAGAGGGATCGCCGTGAAGGTGCGCCATAAGGCGAAATGACGGCCGGGTGTGTCATGATCAACGAATACTTCTTTGAACTGTCGGGCGAACACCCGACGATGCCCGTTGCAGAGGCGAAAGCGTGCGTGAGCGTCGAGACGGCATCGGTTTGCAACATCGGGCACGGCCCCGGTTACGCCGTCGCCGCGTTTGATGACAATGTATTCCGAAACATCGCGGAGAGGATCGCCCTTACCAGGCGGGTGGGCAGATATCTTGGCTCGTTCGACACCGACAAAACGGACGGGTTCAGCGAGATTGAGATACCCGAAGGAACCTTTGCAGTACGTGCCAGAAGGTTCGAGGGCATGTTGCCCGAGGCGGACTCACAGGACATCACCAGAAAATTGGGGAAGGCGCTCTCAAGGAAGAACGATGTATCTCTCAAGGACCCGGACACGGAAGTAAGGGTGCTCATATCCGACAGGATACACGTGTTCCTGTGTGACGCTGACATAGACACGGAGCAGTTCGAAACGAGGAAGGTGGCCGAAAGACCGTTCTTCTCCCCGATATCACTGCATCCTCGATACGCGCGGGCATCGATCAACCTCTCTGGTGCCAAGAAAGGAGATATGGTACTCGATCCGTTCTGCGGCACCGGAGGGATCGTTCTGGAGGCTGCCTCCATGGGAATGAGGGTCATCGCCTCCGACATAGACGACAGGATGGTGGCCGGATGTGCGGAGAACATGGAGCACTACGGCCTGAGACTGTATGACAGCGATGTCATCGACATAGGTGAGATAGCAAAAAGGTTCGCCGGCGTGGATGCTGTGGTCACTGATCCGCCGTACGGGAGATCGACACGCACCGGAGGAGAGGACGTGATGAGCATACACCGTCGTTGCGTGTCATCCGTCGGTGAATGTCTGAAGACGGGAGGAAAGGCAACGATCGTCCTGCCGTATGAGATATCAACGGAAGAGATAAGAAAAGAGGATGTCTTCGTCCAGAGGGTGCACGGTTCCCTCTCCCGGCATTATCACATATTTTTCAAGCGTTGATGTCGCACGGCGGCAGCGAACGATAGATTAAAGACCTCCGGGCGCTACATGACCTAGGTGTTATCATGGCCAACAAGAACGCAGTGTCCGTAGTGGAGGAAGTAAGGATATTCCTCCGCGGTGCGGAGATAAAACGCAGGATGATCATCGATACGTCGGCGGGAAAGAACACCACGGTGTTCACGGGCCTTCCCCGGGACGTCAGGCCGGAGAGCATAAACGCCTCGATCGAAAGCGGCGGTACTCTGATCTCCGCTGATTTTGAGATCGATAGTTTCGCTGAGCCGACTGTCAGCAAGGATATCGATAAGCTCAGGATGAGATCCGATGATGTGAAGGCACAAAAGAAGAAAGAAGAGTGCAAGCTTGACACTCTCGCATACGAGGAGAACTTCCTGAACTGGAACAGCAAGATAGGCGGGGATTCGGGTGCCGTACTGAGCGACCTGAAGGACGCTGAGAGATATTTCGTAGAAAGGAGGCATGAGGTCGGTCTCGCCAAGATGGCATCCGAGATACGCTTGGAGGAGCTCAATGAGGAACTGGAGAGAATAACCATAGAGATGGGCAGCTTCCCGGCTAATGATGTCAGATACTCAGGCAAGATCGTAACGGAATTCTATTCCGAGAGCGCCGGGGAGGCCGAGATCGTAGTATCATATTTCGTCAACGGCGCATTCTGGACACCTTATCATGAGATCAGGATGAACGAGACGGGCGGTCCGGTCTCGCTCAGCATGAAAGGAAGCATCGTTCAGAGCACCGGCGAGGACTGGAACGATGTGAGGGTGAGATTATCAACAGGGAATCCCGTGCTCGGGAACAGACAGCCTGTCGTGCACCCGTGGTACATCGACCTTGCCGTACCTTACAAACCGGCGGCACGTATGGCGATGTCAAGATCAAGGCACGATGAACCCATATTATGCGAGGCTGTCCCATGCGTCGCTGAATATGATGCGGAAGTTCAGGCGTACGTGATGGAACAGCAGACGACCGTAGAGTTCACGCTCCCTGCGGTGCTGAGCATCAGATCGTCCGACAGACCGAGCAAAGTGGAGATATCAAAACACGTCCTTGAGGCAAATGTGTTCCACTACTGTGCCGGCAGACTTGACACGGATGTGTTCCTCGTCGCCGAGATAAGAGGATGGGAGAAACTGAATCTCCTCAGCGGGGACGTCAGTATATTCCACGGCAACGAATACGTCGGGAAGACATATCTTGACCCTGCGACCGCGGACGACGGCATGGAGATATCCCTCGGAAGGGACAAAGGTGTTATCGTCACTCGTGAGAGAGGGAACGATATGGCCGGCAAGAGTATGATCGGCATGAATCAGAAGGCACTGCGCGAGTGGATCATCACCGTAAGGAACACGAAGAGCAGGGACATCAAGATGAAACTGATGGATCAGCTGCCGGTCTCCGTCAACAATGCCGTGGCCGTGGAGCCGATGGACATCTCCGGCGCTGAACTTGTGAAGGAGACGGGCATCCTGACATGGACACTGGACATTTCTGCCGGAGGCTCGGTCAAAAAGGTCCTGAAGTATCAGGTGACGTATCCGAAAAGTGGTCTGGTATATCTGGATTGAAACGGCCGAGAGGCCTCTTCCTTTATTCTTTTCACGGCTTAGTCATTGAGTATATTCTACAGAAAAGACGCAGATACTGTGATATCGCGTGTCTATCCTTTACCCTTGTTTAGTATACTATATATAATAGATATTTAATAAACTACCAGTCACCGCAGACAGATCTGTTGTGACTGTCGGTGATAACGAATGAGGAAGTACGATACAAAAAATGGAGGACACACATTTATGACGCTGGCGCTCGCGGCGGTGCTAGTGTTCACTGTGTTCACGCTGATCACAACGGACAGCGAAACGATGCCGGATGACAACGCATACATTGGAGACGGAACTGTATATCAAATAGGTTCGGACGAGACCTACGTGAACATAAAGGCCCTGCTGAACGGCGGTACGGTGCTTGGTGACGGCGATATCATAAGACTTATGTCTGATGTCATATGCTATGACACCTTCACGGTCGACGGTATTGACATAACAATAGACCTGGACGGCCATGAGCTGAGATTCGTCCCGAGCGATAAAGGTGCCGGGATCATCGTAAAGGGAGGTAACCTCAGCGTAATAGGAGAAGGGACGATATACGTTGAAAATGGTCTGTCCGGCATCTGGGCGGAAAAGACCGCCGTCGTCACTGCGGACGCCGATATCACCTTAAAGAGCGGATTGGGCATCAGCATAGGTGTGTACACCCAAGATTCTGCCGAGGTCACCGTCAACGGCAATATCACACTCATTTGCAAT
Organism: Methanomassiliicoccaceae archaeon; assembly: GCA_009780795.1. Classification (GTDB taxonomy): domain Archaea; phylum Thermoplasmatota; class Thermoplasmata; order Methanomassiliicoccales; family Methanomethylophilaceae; genus Methanomicula. Next base: position 1,772 of record WQZJ01000077.1, on the reverse strand, counting down.
GAGGGAGAGGGTGTGAACACCAATCATTCAACGAGCAAGGTCACCGTCAACGGTGACATAGTTATCGAGAGCAGCGGAAGGGGCTGCGGTGTTCATGCATATTCTTCCACGAACGTCACCGTCAATGGTAACATGATGATCACAGGCGGCCCCGGGAGCAACGGCGTTCGTACCCTGGCATCTGCCGAGGTCACCGTCAATGGTAATGTCGCCGTAAGCGGCAACAAGGCGCGCGGTATCGATGCGAATTCTTTGAGTAAGGTCTTCGTTGACGGCAACATGACGGTGAACGGGAACGAAGGGTGCGGCATCTATGCGACTGATACGGCGAACGTTATCGTCACGGGTAACATAACGATCGGCGACGAGAGCTACGGCATAGAGATACTGAGAACGGCCGTGGTCGTGGTCAACGGCGACATAACCGTAGGCGATGACAGCCTGGGTATATACAGCCGGAACACGGCCGAGGCCACCGTCACGGGTAACATAACGGCCGGCGTCGGGAGCAGCGGCGTTCAAGCCCAAAGTTCATCCCGCGTCACCGTCACCGGGGACGTAACGGTAGGCTTCTTCAGCAACGGCATCCATATATTGGGTACAGCGAATGTTACCGTTAACGGGAACATAACCACAGACTTCTTCGGCATCGGCATATTCGCCGTCGGAGGCGTGGATACCGTTGTCAACGGTAATGTGATCATAAACGGTGCATACGGTTACGGGATATTCGCCGCAAGCGAGGCGACGATCAATGTCAACGGTAACGTGACGGTGAACGGTGCATACGGTTACGGGATATTCGCCGTGGGGGATATTGATATTGTCATAAGCGGGGATCTGACGATGATCGGTGACAACAGCTACGGCATATGCGCCGCGTACGACACCGTGATCGCGGTCGACGGCATTGTGACCGTGAACGGCGACGAAAGCTTCGGCATCTTCGTGGAGGCGTGGTCGGACGTTACTGCGGGCGGTTTGAGCATCAGCGGCGACGGATGCATGTACATCATATTATGCCGTAACAGCGGCGGAACTGTCCTGGAGACCCATCTGTGGCCCGGCGATCATACCTCACCTTCCACGAGGACGGGATATCTGACGTACACGGACGGCGTTTCGAATGTTTGGATATCATTCACTCCTGAGGATGGACCCGGAGGCGGTCTTGAACCCGGGGACGGCAACGGTCCCGGAGGCAACGGAGGGTCAGCGGACCGCAGCGGGTTCGATGTCAACTGGATACTCCTGGTCGTCATCTGTGTACTGGTGAACATAAGCGCCTGGGCATATCTCTTCGGCAAGAGGAAGTGAACCGAAGTAACGGCCGAAGGGCCCATCTCTTTTTCTTTTGAACGTTCACGACGTCAGCGTACATGCTCGTACATCGCACGTGCAATAATGTTTTTATATAGTCGCACGATAGAGAGTGATATGGCAAAGAAGGAAAGCAGCGGTATACAGCAACAGGCCGGTCTCGTCAGGTATTTCGACACGGAGAACGACAAGGCCCTCAAGATATCGCCGAAGTTCGTCATAGGTCTTGCCATCGGTCTCTCCATTGTGGTGATACTGCTGCACACGTTCTATCCGATGTGATGCATCCGAGGACGTACGCCGACATTATCTCGATCATACAGTTTTAGCCTGAGTTCGACAGAAGCCTCTGAGAACATGGTGCATTTTTGATATGCTGGCCGTAAGATAGAAGTGTCCTGAGCGAATCGCTCATCTGTGACAACTACACAATACCGACTCAGGACATTCGT
>WQZJ01000076.1 GCA_009780795.1 Methanomassiliicoccaceae archaeon | reverse complement strand
CTTCGTCCGTGGGTGATGAACGCATCCGAGGGAAGCGTCTCGTACAGATTCGCGGCGTGGCATCTGAGTCTTATGAAAGGATACACGGAGGTGGCCCCGCTCTTCCATGTTGCCATATCGCCGGTTGTCGGCGTGACCGCCGACGGCGAGAACGTTACAAGGATGATCTTACACATGGACGACATCAAGGGCGACACGGACGTCGTACTCGGATTGAGGGACAATGTCAACGCCGCCTGCTCCCCGCTGTCCGATGCCGACATCACGTACATGATAACAGGGCAGCACATTATCATGGCCTCGTCCATGAGGGAGATGAACAACAGTCAGATGACCGCCCTTCTGATAACGATAGCGTTCGTCGTCCTGATACTGACGATATTCATGTACTGGTTCGGCAGGAGCCTTCTGCTCGGTGTAATGGCGACAGTGCCGACGCTCATATCCGTGATAATGGTATGGGGCACAATGGCGGTCCTGGGCATATCGGTGAATGTTATGACGTTAACCATAGCATCGCTCGCAGTGGGCATGGGCGTTACGTACGGCATCCACATATCGAACCGTTATGTGACCGAACTTGTGAACAACGACCTGAGCGCAGAGGAGGCGGTGAAGGTTGCGACACGTGAAACCGGAAAGGGTGTTCTCGCAGCCGCGATAACGACGGTGGTCGGGTTCGGGGTGATGGGATTCTCCAAGATACTTCCGCTGCAGCAGTTCGGGGTGATCACCGCATTGGCGATAGGTTTCGGTTACATCGGTTCGGTGCTCGTCCTTCCGTCGATGCTCGTGCTTTGGGGCAGACGTTCCAAACCTAGGCTCGTCAGCAGAGCACATGGAGCTGCAAAGGATGCGGAAGCGACCGTCGATCGAAAATCATGATCTTCACAACAAAACTGTCAATATGATGAGATCGGACCATCAACCGATCCTTTCGGAGGATCATTTGTAGATGTTCTTTCTAGGACCTATATCGATCACTGTGATTATCAGTTCCCTGTCTTTTATCTCAGCGATCACTCGGTACTCGCCGACGCGATATCTCCATGTTCCCGCACGGTTCCCGTGCAACGCTCTCCCCACACTTCTCGGGTCTTTGCATCCTGCCAGATTCTCTTCTATCCAGGACATTATTCTCAGCGATATTTGAGGGTCCATCTTTCCAAGGTACTTTATCACGGAAGCCTTGTACATCACGCGATAGGTCATCTGAACCCAAGCTCCCTCATCGCCTCTTCATGGGTCATCGTACCGGGATTCTTATCGAGGTCATCGAGCGCCTCGTCCGCAGCCTTTGCATCGAGTTCGTCCTCTATCCATTCCACGATGCTCTCTATGAGGTCCGCTATCGTCATGCTCTTGGTCTCAGCATACATCAGCATGACCTTCATCTGGTCGTCCGTCACATCTACAGATATGGTCATCTTATCACTAATTCTCCTATGTTATATGCGATGATAAACCTATCTGTACGAGTGCCCATTATGTGTCAGAGCGTATCTTTTGAGCGCATTAATGATTCAAATGTTGAAAACGATGTTTTTCAATTAGCACGAGCGACCCAAAATTTAAATTCTTAATAGCAATAAGTACGTATGGTCCCGAAAAAGAAGATCGACTCAATTCTCGAAGATTATGATAAGAATGACATTACGATAGCGACGCTTTGCTCTCATTCTTCGCTACAGATCTTTCACGGGGCACGCAAAGCGGGATTCAAGACATTGGGGCTGACCGTCTCCCATAACACGAAGTATTATGACGCGTTCCCGCTGGCGAAACCGGACGAGATAATCAAGTTCAAGGACCTTGATGAGATCGCCGACAGAGTCGGCGAACTGTACGACAGGAATTCCGTGATAATACCGCACGGTTCATTCGTCGAATACATGGGGCCGAAGAAGTTCGAGGAATTGGCGGTACCGGCGTACTGCAACCGTGCCGTGCTCCAGTGGGAGTCCGACAGGGACCTGGAGAGGCAGTGGATAACGTCCGCGGGTGTGGCGATGCCTCGCATATACACCGATGCAAGGGAGATAAACGAGCCCGTTCTCGTGAAATACCACGGCGCCAAGGGAGGAAGGGGATTCTTCATCGCAAAGGACTATCCGGACTTCAAGATGTACATCGATAACACCCAGCCGTACACGATCCAGGAGTACGCGCTGGGTACGAGGTACTACCTGCACTTCTTCTATTCGCCGTACAAAGAGGACGGTTACAAGGTCTCAAGGGGGGGAACACTCGAACTACTGTCCATCGACAGGAGGGATGAGAGTAATATTGACGAGTTGTACAAGATGGGATCCTATGAGGACCTGAAGAAGCACGGCCTGTACCCGTCGTTCGTCGTCACCGGGAACGTACCGGTGGTGATCAGAGAATCACTTCTTCCGAAGGCGTTCGACATGGCCGAGCGCATCGTGAACCGTTCGTACGAGCTGTTCGGAGGGATGTGGGGGCCGTTCTGTCTCGAGACGATAGTCACGGACAAGCTGGAGTTCAAGCTGTTCGAGATATCCACAAGGATCGTGGCCGGTACCAACCCATTCATATCGGGCTCCCCGTACGCCGATCTGATATATCCCGGGATGAGTACGGGCGGAAGGATAGCCAAGGAGTTCAGGGACAGCCTCGCCGCCGGTAATTTCAGCGATCTGATGACCTGAGCGTCCGGGAACACATAGCCTGGGTCTATCGCTCGGATATCACGGACCGTAGCCGATATGAGCGCCCGTCGGGCGCACGGCATATGCGCGGCGCACGCGCAACGGCCGGATATCAAAAGCATAGAGACACAAACAATATCTATGTGGGAGTGATAAGGGAATGCCAATGTTCTCCAAGAGACTGAATGATGTTCCCGAGTCAGGAACAGTGGCGATATCCAATCTAGTGAGCCGGCTCAAGCAGGAAGGCATCGAGATAATCTCGTTCTCCATGGGAGAGCCGGATTTCGATACCCCGGAAAATATCAAGGACGCATGCATAAGGTCGCTCAAGGACGGTTTTACGCATTACACGCCGTCCACCGGCATACCGGAACTGAGGAAGGCGATAGCCGAGAGGACGGTAAGGGAGAACAAGATAGACTGCACGGCGAAGAACGTGCTCGTTACGCCCACGAAACAGGCGTTGTTCATGATAGCTCTCGCATACCTCGACCCGGGAGACGAGGTCATACTGCCGGACCCGGCGTGGGTGTCCTACGAAGCGGTGATAAAATTAGCGGGCGCGAAGCCCGTATATGTGCCGACGAGGTTCGAGGACAACTTCGTGATGACCGCGGACATGATGGCTGCCGCGGTCACCGACAGGACGAAGATGTTAATTCTGAATTCACCGTCGAACCCGACCGGTTCCGTGATGAGCCGTGAGGTATTGAGAGGAATAGCGGACCTCTGCACCGAGAAGAATATAATGGTCCTTTCGGACGAGATATACGAGCACATAATCTACGACGGGGAGCACGTCTCCATAGCGTCGTTCGAAGGGATGTTCGACCGCACGCTCACCATATCCGGATTGTCAAAATCATACGCGATGACCGGCTGGAGGCTGGGATGGATAGTGGCCCCGGAGAAGGATATATCGGCGATCAACAAATTACAGACGCATTCGGTCACATGCTGCACCTCGTTCACGCAGCCGGCGGCCGTGGAGGCCCTGAGGGGCCCGCAGGACGCCAGGAACAGGATGGTGTCGGAGTTCAAGAAGAGAAGGGATCTCGCGCTGGACCTCCTGAATGATATCAAGGGAGTGGAGTGCAACCGCCCCGACGGGGCGTTCTATCTGTTCCCGAGGTACGACCACAAGATATCCTCGGACGATCTGGCGATGTACCTGATGAAGGATGCCCATGTTGCGATAACGCCAGGAAGGTCCTTCGGCCCAGCGGGAGAGGGATTCTTCAGACTCTCGTACGCAACGTCGGAGGACAACCTGATCAAAGGGATAGGCAACATAAAGAGGTCGCTCTCAAACATCTGAGCACCTTCGAAGCCACGAAGTTCCGTCTCAGAGCACGTAATGAACGATTCGGATTTTTTGTTTCTTACTTTACCTCTTTGACACGCAAGAGGCGCCCACGTTGTCGTAGGCGGCCTATTCGATGCTATCCTCTTACACGTCTTTGGACGACCACAACGATATATCCGGCCCCGCCGGCCCCGGCCGCCTGAGCGCCGCTTGTCTGGCTTCTTGCACCCGCTCCTCCGCCGCCATTGGAACCGTTACCGCTGTTCGCATTACCGCCGTTCGAGTTTATCGTCTGTCCGCCTGTTGGAACTCCTAGGATACTTCCGGAAAGCACAACGGCCGAGCCGCTGCCACCTCCGCCGCCGGAGCCGGAACCCACTCCGCCATTCACGTTGGTCCCGCCGGTCCCGCCGTGTACGCTGGAACCAACGACACCCCATGCACCTGCATTGAATCCGCCGCCCACTCCGCCGGTCCCGCCTTGCTGTCTTATAGGGTTAGCGTTCGGACTGTTCAGTCCCGCACCGTTCTGACCCGTACTTCCCAATGCGTTCGCAAGATTTGTGGTCAGGTTCCCTTTGCGTACGTATGTGTTACCTCCAGCTCCGCCGCCGGATGCACCACCGCCTCCCGTCACGTATGTTTTGAAAAGAGGTTATCCTTACATTAAGAGGAAAAGAAGTTGAGGAAGATAAAGATTAGCGCTCGTTTCTATGTCGAGCCGAAGGCGAAGACAATGGAACGAGCGCCCGGAACGCCCCTTCGGGGCCGTCCGGGCAGTCTTTGAACCACGTTGCATATCCGCCGACCATAGCTTGCGCTGAGGAAAACGCATACGAACGCCCACGAATTCAAACAACGGCGTAGTACACGGAGTTCGGGACCTTCAGACCTATGCCCCAATGCGGACGGACGCCGTTGTAGAATCGCACGTAGTTCTCCAAGGACCTTCCCTTTTCCTCGTGATCCGCGATCTCGAGGATATTCGTCTCCGTTTTGAGCACTCCATGAAATCTCTCCGCCTTGCCCTGTGTCTGCGGATGTCTGATCCTCCCCATGATGTGTTTTATTCCTTTATCCAGGCACATCTCGTCGAAACGGGAGTCGCCTCCGCGCACCGCATACCATTGCGTCCCATGATCGGAAAGTATCTTTTTCGGAATCCCGTACTCACGGAAACACTCGTCCAGTATCTCCAGCACATCCTCCAGTTCCGTCTTTCTCCTGAGATCCCATGAAAGGACCTTCCCGGAACAATCATCGAGGACCGTCAGCAGATTGTATCCATGACCGAGATGAACGTAGTCGATCTGCCACATATCGTTGGGATCTTTGGCACGAAATCTTTTACCTTTGCGCTTGACCTTCTTTCTCGGTTCGATGAGTCCTTCGCTCTTCAGTATCTCGCATAAGGTCGGACCGGATATGTCCAGTTCGCAAATTCTGACAAGTTTGACACAACCCATGTTCGGGTAGGTCTGCTTCGCTCCGACGGCTTTCGCCCTATACAAATGACGTTTCACGTACCTGCCCGCCGGAGGCCCGGGTTTTTTCACTTTTATCAGGTCCCGCCACCTTTCTCTTGGAACGAACCGTTTCACCCGCTTCTCCATGGCGATGCCCGCCCAGTATGCGACGTACATGTGGCTGCGGTCCAAGACCGCAGCCGCCTCTCTGAATGATCTTCCGTCCTTCACCATGAGGATCGCTCTCGCCCTCCGCGACTCTTCCTCAAGG
>WQZJ01000075.1 GCA_009780795.1 Methanomassiliicoccaceae archaeon | reverse complement strand
GGCCCTCGCCGACCTTGACCACGATGTCACCATTATATCCGGGTCTCCGCTGCTTGAGCACGATGCGATGTACATGAAGGTCATCCACGAGCGTGTGCTCACTAAGAGGGTCGTCAAGGCCATGCGCGCCAAGAAGAAGGACGAGGCCGCGATGGCCGACGCAGAGGATGATGAGGAATGACCGCGTCGCTCGACTACATACTTGACGCTGTGAAGCGTTCCGTATCGTCCGTCGACCCGAAGACCGTGAATGAACTCATAGATGGTATCATGACCGCCAAGACGATATTCGTCTACGGTTCCGGGAGGTCCGGCCTCATAGGACAGTTCTTCTGTGTCCGCCTTGTGCAGCTGGGCTTCGATGTGCATTTCGTCGGCGACATGACCACGCCCATCGTCATGAAGGGCGATCTCACAATACTCGTGTCCAACACCGGTAACACCATGTCCGTCGTACAGACGGCGAACATCGCCAGCCGTGTGGGCTCTAAGATCATATCCATAACCGACAATCAGGACAGCAAACTCGCGATCGCATCGGATGTCGTGATACACCTGCCCGCGTTCAAGGACAAGGACAGATCGAGATATGCTCCGCTCGGGACCGTGTTCGAGGAGTCCGCACTGGTGTTCCTTGACAGTACGATACCTATGATAATGGAACGTCTGGGTAAGACCGAATCGGACATGAGGAAACGTCACGCCATCTGGGTATGATCCTCTGTTATCACCATGGACGCCTCCTTCGGGCCGTCCCCCGATCCCTTGAACATTCTGATCTCATCTTTCATCGGGTCTATGACCATCGCGTACCCTGCGCTGCCGAATGCGGACGCGTGCGTGGCCACGTCCGTCTCTGACATGAAGCACCCGATCCCCAGATGGGAGTGGTACCATCCGACTATGACATAATCGAAATCAAGGTCGTCCAAAGCATCGAACAGCGTCTCCATTTCAGACGGGTCGAATCGAACGCTCACATCGTCCGAGAGAAGTCCGGATGTCACCACCTTGCTGACCACCGCATACGGGCCGTCGCCGTCCGCATACATGTTCCCTGCCAGCAGCCCCATGACCTCCTCGTTCGAGGCGGCACCGCGCTCCGCGTGCTCTATCATATCGTTCATAGCATCCTCCGAAACGAATATGTCCGCGTTCACCATCCTCTTCCGTTCGGGGATATCGGCGGGCGTGTGCTGTGTTATGCGGGGCATCATGATCTCCCGAAGCTCACTGACGCATTTATCTTTGTCTCATTGTGCAGGAAGAATTCCGACGATTCGACGCATATGTCCGCACCGAATGGGTTCATCGGGTTCGGATTCATGACCAGATGCTCCACCGCCTTGATGAACGACAGAAGCGTCGACCCGAAGGACCACTTGTCCAGTAACTTTATACATACGTACCCTCCGTCCTCCGGCGGCATTATGTTCGGATGGAATATGGGCGTCTCCCATCTGGCCCTCGGTTTCTCGTACGGATATTCCTCGTTTATGGATAATTTGTATGTGTGTTCCTTTATCTGAACGATCTCCCCGTCCGTCTTGGCGTATGCGGGGACATTCTCCATGTTCACTGTTATCTCCACTGGGAACACCGCCTCGTTCGGATCGAACGGTATTTCCGACCCTATATACCCGGAGCATCTCTGAAGCTCGTTGGTTACCCTTCTCAGAAGTACCGGGCGCGGAAGCCCCACTACCCTCCCTCCGGGTCCGGCAGCAGTTCAAGGACGTCGTTATTCATCAGATTGGCCTCCATCACCGTGTCCGATGCCCTCAACAGATATTTTCCCTTTCTCAGCACATACGCCTTCGGTTCCTTCTTCCAGAACTCGGCAGCGCTCTCGATTATGTCGTACACCGTCTCGTTCGGTCCCAGGTCCATCTTGAGTGTCGCGCCGAGTGTCGCGTTCTTTACCGTCACATGTATCCCCATTCCTCACACCCCGCAGAAATGATTGTCGCATCCGTCGTCCCTTTTGATCTCAACGACTGTCGTCTCACCGGACATACCGTCGTAGTACGCCGCGTTCCTGACGCATCTGTTCTCACATCCGGATGCGATCTTCACGGCCTCCCGCAGCTGCATCGCAGCTATGACGGACGTGGTCGTTATCTCGGCGGCCATCTTCGGGACGTAGAACACCGATTCCTTTCCGGTGCAGCTGAACCTCGCCTCCGTCACGTCATAATGACTCTTGTTCATCGAGCACTGAAGGCACGGTCCTCCCGGAAGTACCGTCTGGACCTTACCAGTCATGCCGTCGGTCCCGCCGTCGACGTACGGTATCTTAAAGTAGTAGGCGTTCGCGTTGACGTGCAACCTTGCAGTTATATTGTCAAGGCAGCCTATGATCAGGTCGAAGTTCTCCCAGTCGTCCATCTCCTGCACCTTCATACACCTGGGCGTTATCCTCACGTTCTGATCGATCTCGGACGCACGGGCGGCCAGTATCTCGGATTTCGTGCCGCTCATGACATCGCCCTCCCTGAAGAAGACACATCTGTTAAGGTTCGAAGTTACCACATCGTCCATATCTACGACGGTTATGTCCCTGAAACCGGAGAGCACAAGACATTTTACCGCCTCGTTGCCGAGCGCACCGGCTCCCGCCACCAGGCATCTGGCGCTCCGTATCCTTTCAAGGTCCATCCAACCTATCCTGCTCGACCTGTCGAAGCGGTCGTTGTCGTATCCCTTCACGGATATCATAGATGCATTGATGCGGTTATAGTATATAATTGATACTAATGATACTTATTAATATCAAGAAAAATGCATCGCATCCAACGAACAACGTTATAACTGCGTCCGTATATTCACGGACATGACGAAGATCCCGGAGCACGGACACTGCGAGAGTTGCGGGGACCCCGTTGAGTTCGATGAATATTTCTGCTCCGACAATTGTTCCGAGGAATACCGAAAGGACGTGAAGGAGGCCAAGCGCCTGGATAATGTCACGTACATGATCATGGGCGCCGGCATCGTCGCGGCGGCCGTGGTCGCGTTCGCCGTCAGGATCTTTGTACTCTGATCATCCGCACCGTTCCCTCGACGTCGTGCACCCTGAGGATGTCCGCACCGTTCCTAGCGCATTCCGCGGCCGACAGGAGGCCTGCCTCCTCCGTCGGGATGTTCGGATACGCATACGCCAGGAACGATTTCATGGACGTTCCGAGAAGCAGCGGGTAGCCTTTCCGCAGTGTCCCCAGCCTCTGTATTATTTCGACGTTCTGCGGGAACGTCTTCCCGAAACCTATGCCCGGGTCCAGTATTATCTTGTCCCTCTTTATCCCGGCGCTCTCGGCCGCCTGCGACACAGAATCGAAAAAGTCGGATATCTGTTCCACCGCGTCACCTTGCATCGTGTTCTCTTGCATCGTCCTCGGCATGCCGTGCATATGCATTATCACAACGGGAACCCCGGCGGATGCCACGATGCGCATCATGTTTTCGTTGCGAAGACCGCTGACATCGTTGATCATCTCCGCACCCGCGTCCAGAGCCGCCAGCGCCGTCTCCGGGTGCATGGTGTCCACTGATATCGGGATGCTCAGTGAAGGCGCGGCGATCCTGATGACATCCGTTATCCTGGATGTCTCCTCCGCAGGCGTGACCGGTGTAGAACCTGGTCTCGTGGACTCGCCGCCGACGTCTATGATGTCAGCGCCCTCGTCCGCCATACGGAAAATGCGCTCGACGGCACTCTTCCCGGAGTACCTGACCTTATCGGAGAAGGAGTCGGGGGTCATGTTGATGATCCCCATTATCCTTTTGACGCCGTAGTCTATCGAACCGCGCCGCCAACTCGTGATCACAGTAGCTCATCCACCAGTTCGGTCAGGTCGACGATCCTCTTCTTACCGTCGCCCATCCCGAACCTGAGGTTGTTCACACAGAACGGGCACGCCGTCACTATGATGTCGGCGAATGCCGTTTCGCTCAGGCGCATCTCCGCCATCTTCTTAGATTCTTCCGGATACGCAGACCTGACGCCTCCGCCTCCGCCGCAGCAGCGGCTGGTGTCGCGGATGTTGGCCAACTCCTTGAACTCTATGCCGGGTATCTTCTGGATCACGTTCCTCGGAGCGTCATATACTTTCGCATGCCTTCCGAGATGGCACGGGTCGTGGTACGTGACCTTCGCCTCCAACTGCTTCAGCTTAAGGTCCTGCGAGGCCAGGAACTCGGACATGTGGAGCACCTCGAACGGAACGTCCACGTGCTTCTTGTACTCCTCTTTGAACATCCTGTAACAGCCGGCGCATGAGAGGACGAGTTTTTCGACACCTTGCTTCTTTATCGCGTCCACGTTGTGGCGCATGATCTTCACGACGTCGTCGTTCTCCCATCCTATCCTCTGCATAACGGAGCCGCAGCACTTGCAGTCGACCACCGTATGCTCTATACCCAGCTTACCGAATATGGATAGTGCCGCCTTCGTGGTCTCCGGTGTCCTGAACGTGGCGGAACAGCCGGGGAAGTATCCTATCTTGGCGTTCCCGGGCTTCACGCCGAGACGCTGTACCATCGACTCCTTCTCGTCGTAGGGGTTCCCGTTCGCCAATATGCTCTCGGCCGCGGCCTTGTGCTTCGGAAGTATACAGCCGTTCCTCACGAGATCGGCGCGGCACATCTCCACTATCTCGACCACATCGACCTTCGACGGGCATCTGCGGACGCAGTCCATGCACGTCGTGCATGTGTATATGTTCTCTACGACGGACTCGTCCGCCGGTATGTCGCCGGTCAGAAGGCCGTACGAGAGTATCACTCTCCCTCTGGCCACGGATGAGTCCCATCCTACCACCTTGAACGACGGACATACGCTCTTGCAGAATCCGCACATTGTACACACGTTGACGGACTGTTTCACTTTATCGAGGTCCTTTATCTTGATGCTCATTCTCTCACCTTGGGTATCGTGACGCTTCCGTCCATCAGTATCAGGACGCGTGCCTTCGGATTATCTGAAAGCGCCTCCCTGACGGCGTCGGCGACCGTGTCGAACGGACGCATATTCGCTGATGCTATTAATTTCTTGTCAAGATCGGTCACCGCCCATACCTCGGCCCATACCATTATCTCGGCCATCTTCGCAGCCTTGTGATATCCGAGCTTGTACTCCTTGCCCAGATTCTCCAGCACCACCTTCGGATCGGAAGAGGATGACAGCTGGTCAAGGAATGTCGCATGCCCTATCCCCTCACGGCATTTCGATACCATGAGTATCTTTCCGCCCTTCTTCAGCGCCCATTTCCCGTTGTCAAGCGCCTTCTGCGACTGATAGAGGTCCACGTCCATCGGGTACGGCGCCACCGAGATGACGAGGTCCGCCTTCTCGGGGACGGGTACGGAGAACACCTCGTTCGCGCAAGCGACCGCCTCGCTGAACGCTTTGTTGATGTCGCCCGACAGCACCTTGTAGATGTTCTGATGGCGGTCCAACACCATCTGTATGGTGAATATCTTCTTCCCCTTGATCACTTCCAGCGCGTCCATCATGTCCTCGTGCACCGGGTTCCCGCTGAGCACGAGGGACTGTGCCTCCATCCTCATCGCGAGCTTGTGGTTCTGCTCTATCGTTTTGAACGACGCCACACCGGGCAGGAACGACTTCCTGCCGCCCGTATAGCCGGCGAAATAATGAGGCTCCACGCTCGTAATTATCACAAGACGGTCGGCGTCCACTGCGATCTTGTTGACCTCCATGT
>WQZJ01000074.1 GCA_009780795.1 Methanomassiliicoccaceae archaeon | reverse complement strand
CCTTGGAAAGATACGTTCAATAGAAGATCGTCGACGGGTGCTGATGGACTGGATGGAATTCTACAATACGGAAAGGCCTCATCAGTCCCTTGATTATGACGTTCCCGTCAACGTTTTCCTGAGAGATCTTAAAAATCAGGATGTGTTACTGAGCATAGGCGTTCACGAGGTCGATGCTTAGGACACGATTTTTGGCTTTGCACCTAAGGTCTGACCTGCATCTGAAAACGGTGATCCGCATCCAAGGCGGTATCGAATAATGACCTTGAGTGCTACCGGAACTTTAAATGCAAAACTGAGGGGCATCAGACTTAATATTCTTCAGCGGGCATCCGATATATAGGTATGTGCCTGTGGCATATACCTCTGTTTCAGAAGGGGAGAATGACATGAAAGGATACCGTTGCTTGGTGAATGGAGACCTGACCGCGGCACGAGATATTGTTTACGGAGTTCTTACGGATCAAGGCTTTACCGTGACGCGGATCGATGAATGGTCTGCCGATGCTGAAAGAGGATCCTCAGGCAAGTCCGTTGTTCTAGGTGCGTTTGCCGGTAAAAAAAGGGCGTCATGTGAAGTTGCAAATAAAATGTCAGGCTAACTCTGAAGGGCATACCATCACACTTACAGAGGGCACCAGCGGGCTTTCAGGCGGCCTTATAGGCCTGGGTCAGGCGAATAGCATTTACACCGGCATCTATGATGCTGTCAGTGCGGTTTTTCAGAACGCCGGCGTTTTGACCTCAGGTAACTCCCTGCCTGACTTTGACGCTTCGAGATACAAAATGTGATGGAATGAGTGTGCTATGGGAACTTCAATAATAAGGCTGACAGAGTAATCACCATCCATAATATACTATAATGGGCATCCATCAGCCAAAGGTATGTGCCCACGGCGTATACTTCCGTCAAAGAAGGGGTGAAAAATATGAAAGGGCATTGTTTCTTGGTGAGCGGGGATCCGGTCACAGCACGTGATACTGTTTACAAGGTTCTGGAGGATCAGGGCTTCACATTGACTAAAATTGATGAGTGGTCCGCTGACGCGAATAGAGGGTCTTCAGGAGCGTCCGTCGTTCTGGGTGCGTTCGCCGGTAAGAAGGGACGCCGTGTGAAGCTGAAGATATCATGTCAGTCGAATCCGGAAGGATCTGCCATTACGCTCACACAGGGCACCAGCGGACTTTCAGGCGGCCTCATCGGTCTGGGTCAGGCCAAGACCATTTACACGGATGTCTATGCTGCAATCGGCGCGGCATTTCAGAGTGCCGGTATTCTGACCTCAAGTAACTTCCTGGATTAGAGACGTACGGTTCATACCCTCTTCAGAGGGTCGTGTCCCTTATGGTCCGGTGCGCGGAAGCAGTGTTTTGAGCGTGTATCGGGTACGGGACCGAGATCTTACAGATAAGTTATAATCTGCGTTAAGCAATATCGTCCACCCAGAAAGGAGGTAAGATCGTTTGAGAAAGAATCTAACGCTCACAGTAATGGCAGTGGCATTCCTCGTCATCGCGGCAGCAGCCTTGGTGGCGATCAGCTACAACGAGGCAGATAACACCGACAAACTGGTCAAGGTATCGGCAGCGGAACTTATGCCTGATATGGAGCTCTTCCCCGGCGGATGGACGAAAGGTCCCGAGACCACCGTGACGCCGTCGATCGATGACCAAGGGATAACATTCCTGCAGGTAGAATACTACGACTCATCGGCAAACCGCCTGCCCGTGAATATAAAGGTCTTCGATACGGTCGTGGAGGCCGAGAACGCATTCTCTTCGATCAAGCAGTATATGGCGGCCTTGGGTCCCTTAGACTATGATGACGTATTCGAACAGTGCTTCACATACTATTCTCTCCCTACCGCAGATAAGGTCTTCGTTTTCCAAGACAAGAACGTTTACGGCGTAATATTTTCATGGAATATGCCAGGCCAATTGGATGCGAACGAATTGAAGGATATACTGTCGAATATCGAGGGGAAGATACTCGCTGCCTTGGAATAAACCCCTTCCCTTTTCCATTTCTATGCGAACGGATGAGTGACCTCGTTCACATGTTCACGTTCTGGTTCACGCAGTCAATTGACATATGGGAGGGTGGTCGGTCATTATCAACAAAGATCGGTACCGATTTCAAAACAATCGCTGTATGAAAGGCATCCCCATAAATATCAAAAATACATACGCCGTCGGGAAAGATGATCCGTTCCGCGTAAGAACGAAGGTGAGTATGATGATAAACATCGCAATAATCGGGTTTGGCGTTGTCGGTTCGGCAACATATGAGCTCACGGTCCGTAATGCGGAACTGATCGGGAAGCGGGTCGGCGATGCCGTCAAGGTGAAGAGAATTTTAGATATACGGGACTTTGACGACCATCCCGCGAGTGGATTGATGACCAAGAAGCTTGATGACATAGTCAACGACAAAGACATATCGATAGTTGTCGAATCCATCGGCGGTCTGAAACCTGCCTTCGAGTTCACCAAGGCAGTGCTGATGAGCGGCAAGAGTGCCATCACAAGCAATAAGGAACTTGTGGCGGTACACGGTCAGGAACTTGAGGAGATCGCGAGACAGAACAATGTCAGTTATCTCTACGAAGCCAGTGTCGGCGGGGGCATCCCGATAATACGCCCTCTCAAACAATGTCTGGCGGCGAACGAATTCACCGAGATAATCGGAATACTGAACGGAACGACCAATTACATCCTTACAAAGATGAGAATGGAGGGGGTAGCTTTCGCCGATGCTCTCAAAGATGCGCAGGAGAAAGGATACGCCGAGTTGAACCCATCCGCCGATGTGGAAGGGTATGATACTTACAGAAAATTGAGCATCCTGTCGTGGACCGCATTCGGAAAGTTCATCGACGCAGAAAAGATAGATAGGAAAGGTATCGGTGATATCACGGCAGAGGACATAGCAAAGGCGAAGGGCGACGGTCGTGTGATCAAACTGGTCGGCCGTGCCAAACTGGTCGACGGCGAGGTCCGCTGCACGATAGCGCCCGAAGCCATAACGGTGGGCGACCCGCTGGCGATAGCTGACGGGGTATACAACGCAATAATCGTTCGCGGTAACTTTATCGGCGACGCCATGTTCTACGGGCCCGGTGCTGGAGGAGAGGCGACCGCCAGTGCTGTAATGAGTGATGTGATCGAGATCGCAAGGAACATGGTCGCATCCCGTAAATCCGTGTGATGCGACCGTTCATTCACATACGGCGGCGATGTTCATTCCATCCTATTTATCTGTTTTACCACTCTTTCGCACTCTCCCCATACATAGTCGAGGTCGCGGAACTGACGTCCTTCCTCGATCATTTCTCCAAATTCTTTTGCGACACATGATGACGGGTGAGGAGCATCTTCGAGGTGCATGCAGTCAAAACCAATCACATGCGTCCCGTCCTCATCGTTCTCAGGAGGGAAGCCGTTAACTGCGAAGTACGACGCACCCCCATGCATCTCCCACTTACAATCCTTCGGCGAGTTTATGCTCTCATGATATCCGGTGCCCTTGGGGATCTCTATGTAACCGCATATGTGTCCCATCCCGTGATGATATATCGCTCTGCATCTCAGCCCGTCGATCACCTTGTCGAACATTTCGAAGTGTCCTGCAGGCAGGCTTCGGATAGTTCCTCCGAATAGCGGTTGCGGTTCATCCATGTTGTTCTCTCTTTCACTGATATCTATAAGTCCCTTTCCACGTACATACTGTGTGAACATATGAAAAATGCAGTATCCGCAGTGTAAGTGAGGCGGAATGATGTCATTGTCAGATCCCTCACCCAGGGGCGTTGAACGATCGCGGTCATGTCCACATCCGTACCGTGATGTCCGCATACAAGACATCAAAGGGATTATATCGCTCATTTCTCATCTCTTGACGATATGATAGCTGACGGAGAAGGTTACTGCGGTCGCGACGTTCAGCGTTATGCCGAAGACGATGTGCGTGTACTTCGAATGAACCTTTCGGGTGTGTACGAATGACCGACTACACGTATCATTTGATGACGGTCGATGATCACGACGAGATGTATGCACTGTGGAAGGACGCCACGGGCATCATATTGGGCTTATCGGATGACCGAGACAGTGTTTCCAGTTATCTGATACAGAATCCCGATCAGAGCTTCGTATGCAGAACCGGCGGACGGATGGTCGGTACGATACTTTGCGGGAACGACGGGCGCAGAGCGTACATATATCACGTTGCGGTCGCGCCGGAGCACCGCCGGCATGGGATAGCGGCCGAGCTCGTTCGTTTATCGACGAATGTACAGAAGGAACTCGGTATACAGAGATGTCATCTGTTCATCCTGAATGATAACGAACTCGGAAGGGAGTTCTGGCATGAGATGGGATTCATTGACAGACCGAACCTGAACATAATGTCAATGGATATTCAGTGACAATTACCTCGGTCCGAGGTTCGGGAGTATGAACCCGTAGATCATACAATCTCCTTCAGCCTCTTCTCTCCTCGCTTCCACACTTCGAATGTTTCTTTGCTTATGTGTATCAATGTGTGTGACGAAAAACTGTTCGTCTCGAATACTGAGCATCTAATCGTCATCTTCATCATCGGAACCATCTCCTTTTATCACTCTGCTGTATCCAGAACGATCTATTTCCGAACAGTCGGTCCATAGATGGATCGTTCCGTACAGGATCGCCTCTTCGAAAAGATCCTTGTCGAACATCATCATCTTCACGAACTCCACATCCGAGCTCTGGTGATTGATGTAGAATCCCTCCTCTTCGTCGTCATCATATTCCGGAGGTACGAAGGTACATCTCGGAAGCCATTCCTTTATCCTTACCTCGGCGGTATATGCCCAATCGTTCCCCATTTCCATGTGCTGGCATATCGCACACCAGACATAGGTGAGCTTCTCTCTGATCGTGTAGAGATCGCCTCCGCCCATCGTCGTGAAGTCGAATGTGTTGGATGTCGTCAATTTTATCTTATATCTCAATTTATCAAGGCCTGCAATACCTTTTTCTTTCGTCAATGGAAGGGTAAGCGCATGCATGGAACTGCTGTTCGTCTCGAACACTTCCGCTCTGAACGTTGTTTTCATCATTATCATTCCCCGTTGCCATCCGTTCGGTCACTTCCGCGCCATTCACCGTGTCCTTTAAACCAATTTGTTCCATGGTGTTCTCTTCTTCCTACTGTTATGTTCACATTCCCGAAACGCAATGGACGGACATTCTTCGTGTTTATATACCTTATTTTTCGTAATAAATGTAATATTTGTAATAACAGTCGTATTTCCATCGGTAGATGTTCGAAAAGATATATGCGAACGTGAACGCCGATGCTCTCCGTAAAAATCGAGCAAGCCCCTAACTTCAGTTGGGGGTATCTGACTTAACAGCGATATTTGAATATAATTAAATGCAAAACGATGTATATACGGAGCATAATCCGCGGTGTCGAAGTTTCGAACTGACTCTTCGTACGGGAGGTCGTGCCATGAAAAAGAAAAACGACAAAAAAGATCGGCTCGTCAGGATATCATCGTTCCTATTCATTGACGAGTATGAACGTCGTGTCGGAGAGGTGCGGGGAGTCGTGTTCAACAAATTCATGACGCTGCTCAACCATGATCTCAAGGCGGATCACGGCATTGACATGAAGTTACCTCATTGCTGGTACCGATGGGGCGACGAGGTCGTAAAGTATTACCTAAGCCGGTACACCAGATGGGATCATGAGGATCTGACGGCGACGACCGTCTCCTGGAAAGGTGAT
>WQZJ01000073.1 GCA_009780795.1 Methanomassiliicoccaceae archaeon | reverse complement strand
CGGGCGTTCTTGCGAAAGCTAATGGCAACATATTGTACGTGGACGAGGTGAATCTTCTCGATGACCATCTGGTAGATCTGCTGCTTGACGCAGCGGCGATGGGGAGGAACTATGTCGAGAGAGAAGGCGTCTCGTTCTCGCATCCGTCCAAGTTCATATTAGTGGGGACGATGAACCCGGAAGAGGGCGACCTGAGGCCGCAGCTTCTCGACCGTTTCGGCATGGCCGTCGATGTGAAGAGCGAGAAGGATGTGGACACCAGGATAGAGGTCATAAAGAGGCGTCTTGAGTTTGAGAAGGACCCCGATGCGTTCAACGACAGATATGAGGAACAACAGGACGCCCTGAGAAAAAGGATGGACGCCGCGAAATCCCTGCTGAAAGAGATGAAGATAGACGACGAAGCTATGAGAATGGCCGTCGAGGCGTCACTCTACTTCGGCGTGGACGGACATCGCGCCGACATAACGTTACTGAAATCGGCATCCGCGTATGCGGCGTTCTACGGCCGCGACAACACGATAAAGGAGGATGTGGCGAGCATTGCGAATCTTGTTCTCACGCACAGGATGAGAAGGAACCCGTTCCAGGAATCTTCCATAGATGCAGAGGAGCTGAACAAGTGGATAAAGAGCATCTGAGCTGTTTTCCGTTCTCCGCCGTCCTGAATGCGGACATCGCGAAGAAAGCGATAAAATGCATGCTCGCATCCCCTCATATAAAAGCAGTGCTCGTTCAGGGCATTTCGGGATCGGCGAAGACCACGCTTGTTAGGTCCGTTGCCGGAATATCGGAAAAAAAGGTGATCAACCTGCCGCTGAACGCCACGGAGGGACAGATAATCGGATCGCTGGATATAGAGGAGACGATAACCTCCGGAGAGAGGAAAGCACTTCCGGGTCTGATATGCAGGGCGCACGGTAACATACTGTATGCGGACGACGCCAACCTAATGGACCGTTCCGTGCTGAACGGTATACTCAAGGCGGCGAACGGAGATGAGGTGGTCGCGGAACGTGAAGGATTATCATGGACATACAGGAGCGACTTCAAGTTCATTGCGACCATGAACATCCTCGAAAATCCAATGGACGCACATCTTCTCGATATGTTCGACCTCTGTGTCAACATAGGGAACACCAACAACGAGAACGAGAGATATGAGATAGTACGCAGGAAGACGGACTTCGACAGAGATCCGAAAGAATTCCGCAGGACGTACGAGAATGACGACAATACCGCCGCAAAGGAGATAGAGGGCGCATCCGAGCGTTTGGATTATGTGACCGTGTCCGACGATCTCCTGAGAGTGATCGCCGAACTGTGCGGCAAGGTCGGAGCGGAGGGTCACCGCGGGGACATAGCGATGACCAATACGTCGATGGCGCTCGCGGCGCTCGCAGGAAGGGACGAGGTCACGCTTGATGATGTTAAAGATGCTGCGAAGATGTGCCTCGGACACAGGATGACCGAACTTCAGGAGGGCCCTGCGGAAAGACGTTCACCGGAGGCGGACATGGAACCTCCGGATGCCGCCGGACCGGAGATGTCACCGTCCGATGACAATTTTGAGAACAATGCCGATCCCGGGACGGGAGGTGAGGACACGGAGACCGTCTTCTCCGTTGGAGACGTGTTCAGCGTAATCGATTTCACAGAACTGAGGAAGATGAGAGATCTCAACGCAAGGTCGTACGGAAGGCACGGAAAGACGAAGAGCACGACCAGCAAGGGCCGATACGTCAGATCGAGGATCTCATCGGACCACAGAGATATCGCATTGGACGCGAGCATACGCGCCGCCGCACCGTATCAGAGACTCAGAAAGAGGGACGGTCTGGCACTGTCACTGGAGATGAGCGACCTGAGACAGAAGGTCAGAGAGAGAAAAAGCGGCGCGACCGTAATGTTCCTGGTGGACGCAAGCGGATCCATGGGAGCGAGGAAAAGAATGGTGTCGGTCAAAGGTGCCGTGTTCTCATTGCTCAGGGAGTCATACAAGAACAGGGACAAGGTAGGACTGACGGCGTTCAGACGCGATCGTGCTGAGATATTATTACCGTTCACAAAAAGTGTGGATTTCGCCTACAGGAAACTCAAGGACATGCCCACCGGCGGCACCACTCCGCTGGCGGCAGCACTCCTCAAGGCGTACACAGAGATCAGGAAGGAGATAAGGGCGCATCCCAACGAAAAGTATTACGTCGTTCTCACAACGGACGGCCGCGCCAACGTCGCGATGGCGGGCGGTGACGCATTCAGGGACGCCTTGTCAGCGGCGAGGCATATAGGGAACGAGGACATAGCGTCATGGATAGTGGTCGACACCGGAACGGGATACCCGCACACCGACAACGCACTGAACATATGCAAAGAACTGAACGGAATATACCTCAGACTGGAAGATCTCAGCTCGGACGGTCTCGCGCACAGAATAAAGACGATAGTTAACAGCAGAGGTTACGCATGAGGATAGTCAACATAATTTGCGACGCACATGACGGCGGGCTCACACCGGGTGCCGCGGTACGTCTCAAGGACGCGGGACATGAGGTGGATCTGATCCAATACTCCACATCAGAACTGGACGGTGACGAGAGGACGTTCCGTAAATGCACCTCCGAGGCAAAGGACGCATACGCCGTATTCATCAGAATGCATGCCGGCGCCACATACTTCAAAAAATTCGGAAAGCTGAAGGAATTTCTGACAAGTAACGGCGTTCCGACGTTCGTGGAGAGTGAGGTTAAAGAGGAAATGACGGAGAACCGTTACCTGTTCACGGGAAGCGATGACGATTATTTGACGATAAGGTCGTACGTGGAACTGGGCGGTCCCGAGAATGAGTTCAATCTGTTAAGATGGATGATACGCGACTCAGACGGTGCGGACATTGAGCCGGAGGCCCCGAAAAAAAGGCCGGCACAAGGGATATACGTCCCCGGAAAGGGGATGGCGAATTATGAGGACGTAACTATCATAGATGGCGCACCTACCGTCGGATTGCTGATGAGCCAGATAGCCGTTGTAGGTAACGATACCGACCATATGGACGCCCTCATCGGATCGTTAAGGTCAGAGGGTGTGAACGTCATTCCGGTGTTCATGACCCCGAATCCCGGTGAGATAACCGGGTCGATAGGGATCAACGGTTCCGTAGAACGATACTTCATACGTGACGGGAGGCCGGCGATAGATTCGCTGATAGTGACCATGGGTTTCTCGCTGCTCTGCATGTCCTCCGATGACGGTGGTAATATTTTTGCGAAGCTCGGCGTACCCGTGATACAGGCGTCCACGCTTTTCGGATCGACGGAGGATTGGCATCGGAACTCCGGCTTCGGGCCGTTCGAGATATCTATGAACGTGTTCTGGCCGGAATACGACGGTCAGATATTATCGTTCCCGTTCGCCTCCCGCGAACGTTCGGACACCGGGACCAGACACGTTCCGATAGGGGACCGTGTGAACGCGGTGGCGAAACTTGCCGTCAAATGGGCCGCCCTCAGGAGGACACCTCCGAAGGACAGGAAGATAGCTATACTCCTGCATCAGAACCCCCCGCGTAACGATATGATAGGCGGGGCCTTCGGGCTGGACGCGGCTGAGAGCACCGTCGCACTGATCAGGAAGATGAAGGAGAACGGATACGTTCTCGATAACATACCGGAGAATGGACAGGAGCTTACGAAGATGATCCTCGCCGGCGTCTCCAACGACACGGAATGGCTTTCGGCGAATGAAATGAAAGAGCGCTGCACGGCGTTCGTGCCCACCGGAACGTATGCGAAATGGTTCTCCTCCGTGGACACGGAATGCCGAGAGAAGATGCTGAGGGACTGGGGCGACATTCCCGGTGAGCTGCATACGGTCGACGGCGGCATCGTGATACCAGGAATAAGGAACGGTAACGTTCTCATAGGGCTGCAGCCGAACCGCGGTATGGCGGACGGTTCCGCGGACATCTATCACAGTCAGGACATCACGGCACCGCACAATTATCTAGCGTACTACAGATGGCTCACCGAGGAGTTCGGTGCACATGCGGTCATACACATGGGATGCCACGGGACGCTGGAGTGGCTTCCTGGAAAAGGTAACGCCGTATCGGGAAAATGTTTCCCGGATGCGGTCTTCGGACATCTGCCGCACATATACCCGTACGCGATAAGCAATCCCGGAGAAGGTGTTCACGCCAAAAGGAGAACGTGCGCGGTCATCGTCGACCATCTGATACCGGCACACATGCGCGCCGGCAGCTATGACGAGATAGCTGAGGTGGAGGCACTCATTCAGGAATACATGAGAGCAAGGTCCGCCAACCAGAAAGACAAACGGAACGACCTCGTCAACAAGATATTCGACAAATGCATGTCCTCATCCCTTTTGGACGACATCGGTCTCACGCAACACTCTGAACTGGATGATCTGGAGGAAAAGATCGAGACGCTCTATGATTACATATGCTCCGTTAAGGACAACGTGATAAAGGACGGACTTCACATCCTCGGATCGCCTCCCGACGGCGAACGAATGAATGAGATGATATATTCGCTCATAAGGATAAGGAACGGCAATGTGCCTTCACTGAGGGAAGCGGTGGCAGGGGCGATGAACGTAAACCTAAAAAGGATCATGGACGCCCCGTCCGAGATGACCGACGGCGTTCTGAACGGGGAGCTCCTCGACGCTGTGGACGATACGTCCATGGACCTGATAAGAAAGATGGGTTCATTGTCGTTCATGAAGGAGAACTGTCTGAGGACCGCTGCGGAAATCGGAGATGGTATCGTCAGCATTACGGAACTGATATGCGACACGGTCGTCCCGATGCTGCTGAGGACCAACGAGGAAACGGACAACATAATAAGATCACTGAACGGAGAGTACATCCTGCCGGGCCCGTCGGGGTGCCCAACGAGAGGGAACGTCCATCTGCTGCCGACCGGGCGCAATTTCTATTCCATAGATCCGGCGGGGATACCGACGAGGTCATCATGGGACATGGGAGTGAGGATGGCCGACCTGATGGTGGAACGCCATGTGAGGGACAGCGGCTCGTATCCTAGACAGGTCGGAATAGTCGTATGGGCCACCGACACCATGAAGACCGGCGGAGACGATATAGCGTACATCCTGTGGCTCCTCGGTGTGCGGCCGGTATGGTCCGCATCCGGAAGCGCGGTCACGGACCTTGAGATAATACCGCTCGACGAACTGAAGAGACCGAGAATAGATGTCACGCTGAGGATAAGCGGACTGTTCCGTGATTCGTTCCCGAACCTCATAGATATGATCGATGACGCTGTCCTGAAGATATCGGAACTCGACGAGGACGAGGACAGCAACTATCTGCTGAAGAACCTTAGAAAAGATATCGCCGATTCCATAGCGGAGGGATTGGATCCGGCTACCGCCAAGAGGAAGGCAAGGATAAGGATATTCGGCGATCCTCCAGGGACATACGGCGGAGGCGTTGACTCACTGATAGAGACATCCGCGTGGAAAGAACGCAAGGACCTCGCGGACGCCTATGTGGAATGGGGCGGATATGGTTACGGCCGTGATATAAGGGGAGAGGATGTCAAGGACTTCTTCAGAAAGAGACTCGGCGGCATCGACGTGACCGTCAAGAACCACGAGTCGCGTGAGCTCGACGCGTTCGACAACGACGACGATTACATATTCCTCGGAGGATTGAACGCAGCCGTCGAATCCTGTTCAGGAAAACAACCGGTGTCGATGATAGGCGACAGCTCCGACCCGGAGAGACCGAAGGCGAGGACGCT